>NZ_JBGFFE010000024.1:0-55211 GCF_041224415.1 Clostridium lapidicellarium
GCTAATAATTAAAACTTTTTGGGACATTTTCAAAATTAGTTGACACAATTTTTTTAAATTAAATTTATGACATCTGTATATCTAGCTGTATACTAACGCTTCTTAAAATGCAGTATTAAAGTTTATATGTTTCATCAGGCAAATTCATCCAGTTTTTTTGTCTCATTATCTGGGGAATCATCTTTTAAGGATTTGCTTTTGGCACTTACATCATGATTTAATTTTCCAATTTTAGCCTGTATACCATTGGCTTTACCTAAAGTAGATGCCGATTCAGCTCTTTCTCTTTTTGCCATAGCATAATTTTCCGTCATATCATCAAGATGAGCATCTGACTTCAATATATCTGATTTACCCATTAATTCTTTTCTTATAGAACTTATATTCTTCAGCTGATCATAGACGCTGGAAACATTTAAAAACAATGCATCTCTCACAAGTTTACCCCTATCTTCTCCATCAGATACTGACGCATCTGAAATTGACTGTTTTTTATTTTTCACTTTGGAACTCCCATCATCATTTACCTGAGATATCTGGATCTGCTGAATCTGAGCCTCTATACTCTGGATCTGTTCCTGAAGCGGCTCTACAAGCTGCTGCTTTGTCTTGACATCCATACTCCCATTCTTTATACTATCTATCTGTTTCTGAATTGACGCTTCCTGGCTGCGAAGCACCTTTATCTGATCTTCACTGGAATCATTTTTTCTGGTACTTACAGAATTATACTTTCCCAAGTCAGAAATTGAATTTATCATGGACCTATATCCCTCCTACAAAATACTTTAAGTTTCAATTTTATTATCGCAGTTTTTTCTAAATACTTGATTAAGTACTTTATAAAGCGGGATGTCAGGCATGCACTGACATCCCCGCCTTAATTTTCACTTTCATTTAAAACTATCAGGCATGCCTTCCTCATTGAAATGTCCTTTGCATTTTGTGACAACCACTGAATATATCTTTTATCGGAGTCCATAATCTGTCCCAAAGTTTTACCCTTGTATTTTCCAAAGCCAACTACAATATTCACTGGTTCACCAGATTCCATATCCTCAAAATTTTCCGATTCATGAAATTGTGCCATATCTTCAATATCCTGGGTGAATATTTCCGATAAACTCGCCACAGTAAGCGTTGCATCCACCTGTGCCCTCTTTTTTGCCATTTTGAGTATCGTATTTGTCTGACTGCATATGTCGTCATTTTCAATTCTGTATTTTATGCGGCCGTAACCATCCGTTTTGCTCTTTATCATATTTTTATCCACCCCTGCAGGCAGATCTTCTTCTCTAACCCACCTCCAGCGGTATTTATCTTCCTTTGAGTTGCAGCTGCCAACACCTTCAGTTATCTTTTGTCCGTTCTTTCTCAATATACATTTTATGGTATATGCAAATATTCCCTTATTGTAATCCTCAATTTTTTCAATAATATCATATTCACTGGTAAGACCCATAAGCATGAGTATTTTTTCCGCACCTGGCTTAAGCAGCGTAGGTTTTGTAACTCCTCCTATTTCTCCGTAATCATGCCCATTTTTCAATGTTTTCTGTATAATTGACTGAAACTGGGATATCTTTCCCAGCGTATTCCTCACTTCCCCTATTTCCATACTGTCCAGTAAATTCAGTGTCCCGTTCCGATCCACCATAATTGTATTTTCCATAGCAATGTCCCCTTTCTATCTAATACTTAAACTCACAGTCCGTTTAATCTCAGCTCCATTTATTTTCAAATTTTTCTTCAAATCTTTCAACATGGTTATTTTGTCCAATTTATATGGTTGAGGTATTTTATATCTTTCCGGAACAGCTTCTTCATCAGTTACGATAACAGTAGGTGCATTTTTCCTGATTGAAAGTGTAAACAAACTACCTTTTATCTTCTGTTTTCCTAACATTTCCATGTGTTCGAACAAATAATTCCTTAAATCATATATCTGATTATCCACAGTTTTTTTTCTGGCATACAGCCTCTTTATTTCTTCATCTAACCCTTTGGAATCAACTTCCTTAGCTTTTGTAAGCTTTGCAATATTTTCCGCCTTGACATCGAATTCCTCATCTATTTTATTCAGGGATTGTTCTATGGCTCCCTTTACATTTTCCAAATCCGGATCATCTAACAATTCGTCCAGATTCTTATATCTTTCGGATATCTCATATAATTTTGCCATATCACTCCTCCTCCGCCAGCACTTTGAAGGTATCTATACATTCATTGCATATAGATAAATTTTCAATACTGTAGTAGCTATCTCCAAAAAAAATATTTTTGCCGCATACATCACAGGTTGTAAATACTTTGGCTGCCGGATTACAGTATCTATATTCATAACAACATTCCGGTAACATTTTATTTCCTCCTTTAAAAATCATCCGCCCTTCAATTTTATTTTAAATATTTTTTATATGTCTATACTCATTTATTTCTTCCATAATTGAATCTTTATCTAATAAATTTATTATATTTCCACAAATGTTATAAATTTTTATTTATTTTTGGAAACTGGAACTTATCATCAAAAATGAGCATAGATATTTACCACCAATGTGGTAATTATCTATGCTCATTAAATACTAAACTTGGCTTCTAAATTTCCCTCGTATATAACTTCAGCCAATCCTGCTCTTTATCAGTTAGATGAGGAGCCAACTTCTTATATACAAGTTTATGATAAGCATTTAAATACAGCTTTTCGTCACGATTAAGATATTCTGGATCTATGGCATCCAAATCAATTGGAGCATATGTTGCAGGATCAAAGTACATAAATTGTCCAAATTCATTTTCAACTCCTTTTCTAACAACAAGTTCATTTTCTAAACGGATACCATGGGATCCATCTATATAAATACCGGGCTCATCAGTTATAATCATGCCTTCCTCCAATACATGGGTTTCATGTTTGGATGGTACAACATACCATCTAAAACCGCTGGGTGCTTCATGAATATTCAACAAATAACCAACACCATGTCCAGTTCCACACTTATAATCTATGTTAAGATTCCATATTGGCTCTCTAGCCAAAACATCCAGATTATAACCTCTACATCCATATAAAAACTTGGCACGTGCCAAATTCATCATACCTCTTGCTACAGATGTAAAATGGTGCTTAAGTTCCCCATTTACTTTTCCAAGAGCAATTGTTCTAGTAATGTCAGTTGAACCCTCAAGATAGTTACCACCGGTATCCGTCAAGAAAAAACTGCCTTCTGTAAGTTCTACATCCGTTTCAGACGTGGAAGTATAGTGCATCATGGCCGCATGCTCTTTGAAAGCACAAATTGGTTCAAAACTTTGCCATAAGTAATTGTCCTGCATTTTTCTGAACTCTTCTAATTTTTCAGAAGCACTGACTTCTGTAATTTTTGTTTTCCCAATATTGGTTTTCAGCCAATACATAAATTTTGTAATAGCAATTCCATCCTTTATATGAGCTTTTTCAATATTGGCAAGTTCTACAGAATTTTTAACGGCTTTAAACAGGACAGTCGGATTTTCCATTTTTATTATTCTAGTATAATCTGGAATATTCTTATACAACGCATAATTGGTGCGATCCGGATCTATAAGCACGGTATCATCATTCTTAAAACCCTTAACATATCCATAAATGTCATTATAGGGTCTCAGCACTACGTTATCTTTGGCTAGAACATCCTTAACCTTGTCATCAAGCCTGTTTTCTTCAATAAATAAATATACTTTTTTCATCGAAAGGATTGCATAACAGAGAACCAGCGGTGAATACATAATATCGCTTCCGCGTATATTAAGCAGCCATGCAATATCATCCAAGGTTGAAATCACATGGTAATTTGCAACCACTTTTTTCATAACTTCTCTTACCCTTGACAATTTGGATGCTGTATTTTCACCAGAATATTTTTCTTCAAGTATGAAAACAGGTTCATCTGCCAGTTCAGGACGATTTTTCCATACTTTACTGACAAGATCATGGTTATACTCAACCATTACATTTTTGCTGGCAAGCCTATCGACCAAATCTTTTCCCTCTTGTAAGGTAACAAGACGTCCATCAAAACCCAATTTTCCATTATTGGGTATTTTAGCTTCCAAATATTCAGGTACAGTAGGTACACCTGGATTGCCCATTTTAAAAAGCTTGATTCC
Organism: Clostridium lapidicellarium; assembly: GCF_041224415.1. Classification (NCBI taxonomy): domain Bacteria; kingdom Bacillati; phylum Bacillota; class Clostridia; order Eubacteriales; family Clostridiaceae; genus Clostridium; species Clostridium lapidicellarium. The sequence continues at coordinate 4,150 of NZ_JBGFFE010000024.1, forward strand.
GCTGCCTTCAAGCTGATACCCGGCTTGCAAAAAAAATCTACCGTCAGTCCAGAGCCCTGCTTCGTCTTTCGTAATGACAACTGTCCCGGCATCACCTGTAAATCCTGATACATAAGCTCTTGCCTTAAAAAATTCCCCCACATATTCACTTTGATGATAATCTGAAGATGGAATAATACAAGCATCTAATCCATTTTCACCCATAAGCACTCTCAGTTTTGAAATTATTTCCCTTTTGTTTTGACTCACATTTATTCCTTCTTTCAATTTATAATCTAACTTATCAAACATTAACCTGATTGTTTATTTCATCATCTTTTATAACCAAACTGTTCAATTTTTTATCTAATGACCAAAGAATAATACCAGCTGTAATAGCAATAGCCGCGACTACAAAATATACAGTTGAAAATTTGAATTTCAATGTAAATTCATACACCCATCCATAGGATTTTCCAGCAACGAAAACGGCAAGCACCCAGACACTCATCATTGTTGACAACAACCTAGGCGGGGAAAATTTACTTATGAAAGAATTCCCCAGCGGTGAGAATACCATTTCGCCGCAGGACAATACTACACCAAATGCTATAATCCATCCAAGTGATGCAAGTTGTCCTCCTCTTACAACATCTGCCATTGCAAATATTATATACGACAGACCTAGTAACAGCATCCCCAAAGAAGTTTTCTTGAACATGCTCAAATCACCTTGGGGCCTATTGGCCAATCTTGTCCATAATTTGCCCAGAATTGGTCCCAATGTAATACACATCAATCCATTTAATGAATCAAACCAAGCTGTCGGAACCTTGAAGCTGCCTATCATCCAATTTGCAGCTGCATGATCTCCACCCCAATAGAAATATACAGGCATATATGCCAAGTACCAAAACACCCAGAATATTACAGAAAAAAAAGATACTAAAATAATAGCGGCCACTCTTTTCTTTTCTGTTGTTGTAAGAGGTCTCTTTTCTTCTGCCGGTTTTTTTCTTTCGATCTTTTACGCTCATCAACTTTAAATGGTTTCCTACCTGCTTCTCCGAGAAATTTCCACCCGAAGACAAACCAAACAGCATCGAGAAACATAACTATGGCACAAATTAGGAAGCAAAAAGAATATCCCTTAGTTCCTGCAAGCACACCTATGATCGTCGTACCAATAAAAGAACCGATGTTGACAAAAGAATATTGAACAGAAAACGCAGAATCCAGTTGTTTTGGATCCTTAAAAAGTCTTCCCGTAATAGCATTATTCTGACATTTAAATAAACCTGTTCCAACAGAAACCAAAACAATCATCAGATTGATCATAGCAGCACTTGAAGCTTTCCATCCTACCAGATAACCCACTCCCATTAAAATCATTCCAATTGGAACAAGATATCTGGCACCTACAATACGATCGGAAATAATACCTCCAATCAATGGTGCAAGATAAGTAAAAGCAACTAGATTTGCAGACATTTTCGCCGCATCAGCAGTAGTAAGACCAAGTCCTCCGCTGACTACAGCAGTAGCTACAAATATTGTAAGTAACCATTTTGCCGAGTAAAATGAAAACCTTTCCAATGTAAAGGCAAATGAACATACATAAAAGCCAAATGGTCTTCTTTGCACGCTTTCCATTTTATCCCCCCTATAAAAATTAAATATATATCTAAAGTACCTTCATTTGAAGATACACAATAGCTTTTAAATAACATTTTTCTGAAAATTTGTTTTTTTATCTAACTTAACAAAAAGCAGAGTATTCTAAAAAATCAGTGTACTTTTTTATTATACACTATTACTAAACTTTTTTATATAATTTTACAGTATTAATATAATAATTTTTATTTTCTCCACAGTCTAAGATTAAGCTCCTCTCTGATTTACAGGATCACAGCCAGCTATTTCAACATAAATAAAACCCCTCCGGAAAGATAATACCGGCAGAGGTTCTTATTTCTACCAAGAATATCTCCTGACAGAGTATCTCTTGGGAGTACGTTAAATGTATCTGTTCAATACCTGTTCAAAATCTGATTTAGGCCTAAATCCAACCATATTTTCTACGGCCTTTCCATTTTTAAATACCATTATAGTCGGTATGCTTGATATCCTGAATTTCTGCGAAGTTATTGGATTTTCGTCCACATTTACTTTAACAAATTTTATTTTTCCAGAATATTTTTCATCCAATTCTTCCATAACAGGGCCAACCATTTTACAAGGTCCACACCATGGAGCCCAAAAATCCACAACTACCGGCATGTCATTTGCAATAACTTCTTCGTTAAATACCATATCATTTATTTTTTCCATTTTTATATCCATTCCTTTCGCTTCGCTCAAGGCACAAAATGTAATGAAAATACCTGGCCTTGAGTTTTAAAATATAAATTCAATCTTTTAACAATTCATTCAGATCTTTAAGTATTACTATCCTGCCTCTCTGTAACTTTATATATCCATTTTTTTCAATGCTTTTTAGCCTTCTGCTAACAACTTCTCTGGCTGAATCAACCTCAAAAGCCAATTGAGCATGGGTTGTATAAATCACCCTGCTGTTCTTATTGAGAAGTACCCTGACAAGCCTTGATTCTAAAGACTCATGAATTATTCTCTCTTTATTCTCTATAACGGCATTAAATTTATTATATAGATCTTTATATACACATGATAAAAATTCTTTGTCCTTTATAAAATACTTTTCAACTATTTTAACTGGAATTACACATATTTCAGAATCTTGAATGGCCCTACCCACTATTTTTAAAGATTCCAGCTTTGATAAACAGCTTAAAGTCTCATGACAAAACTCCCCCTTTTTTATATTATAAAGGTTGGTTTCATCTCCCTCTTCATTAATTTTTTGTATTTTTACTGTACCTTTTATGACAAATAAAACTCCCCTGCATGTTTCCAACGTTAATTTTAGATACTCATCAAAATAAATGGTCTTAAAAACTGCTTCTCTTTCTATTATTCCACCATTATCCATGCTAATTTTTTTCAACACCGGATATGCCTTATATAAAGATTCTATATCTTTTAACCTGCTACTTAAATTTTTATCATGGTTAACCATTTTTCCCTCCATAATAATTTTGAATCAATTAACTTGTCTCTTATGAATTTTATTATAAATCATTTATTTGAATATTTAAGTGACTTAGTCACATTAACATTTATTATCCAGCAATAAAAAATAGTTTTATGACAATACTACCTATCATCATAAAACTATTTTGATAAAATTTAAATAAATATACACACATAATTACTACAGGGCTCAAAAATAGGACTCAGCTGCTTTTTTGCGATGTTATTCCATAAAAGTCCCTGCCCATATCTATGGACAGTATATCTGAAAATCCAAGTTCATCCAATTTTTTTGTTAAATCCGCTTCCTCCAGCCTATCCTCCACAGGCGGACCCATCTTATCAGAGCTTTTTTTCCACTCAACAACAGCAATTCTCCCGTTAGATACCATTATTCTTTTTACTTCATTTAAGAACTTTTCTTTATTTTCTACTTCATGCAGCATGGCACACATAAATGCAAATGTCACTTTGCCGCTTTCCAATTTCAAATCATTTTCTTCCGTCAAGACCGTTTCCACATTGGAAATATTGTTCTCCTCTATTTTCACTTTAACTTCTTGAATCATTTGAGGCACAATATCCATTGCAAATACCCTGCCGCCATTTCCCACAATTTTAGAGGCGGATAAGGTAAAATAGCCAATGCCACAGCCTATATCGGCCATTACATCTTTTTCCCCCAGTCCAAATTCAGCAAGAATTTTCTCCGGCGGCAATATTTTTCTTCTTTCTTCATTATCAAGCTTACATTTGCCTTTGTAATTAAATTTATGCGGCATTGTCAATTTATCTCCTTTCATTTAATAAAATCAATAAGTTCAAGAGGCTTGTCAATAAGGAGTTTGGCGCCATTTTTTAGAAGTTCGTCAGCTTTTCTAAATCCCCATGTAACGCCTACTGCATACATTCCGGCCCTGTTAGCCGTCTTCATATCCACACCCGAATCTCCCAGGTAAATGTATTTTGAAGGTGAAATTTTTGAAAGCTCCGATATCTCCAGAGCTGAAGTTGGATTTGGTTTTTTGGGAACATCTTTTCTTGAGCCAAAAACATAATCAAATTTTTTTAATCCAAAAAATCTGTCAATTATCGCCTTTGTAAAATTATCGGGCTTATTTGAGAGCACAGACAGACAGATTCCCATATTGCGGAGCTTATTCAATAGTTCGCCTATTCCGTTATAGGGCTTTGTAAATTCATGCCATCTCATATTGTATTCATCTACAAATTCAGATAGACACAAACTTGCCATCTTTTCATTCGTCTCCTCTTCCGGCAGAGCTCTCCAGACCAATTTTCCTATACCATTTCCAACAAAATATCTGTATTTTCCCGTATCATACACGGGAAATCCATGTTTTTTCAACACGGCATTCATTGAATTGGCCATATCATCGATTGTATTCAGCAGTGTACCGTCAAGATCAAAGATAGCTCCATTATAATTCATAGTTAGTTCTCCTTTTGTTTACAATTTATTTACAGCTCCTGGGGGTAGCTTGACCACCGGGTTGACACCCCAACTTGTCCATGATCTCTGGAGAGATTGGACAATGCTGCCGCAAACAGTTTGAACATTACCACATGTAAGACTCCCTCAACATCTTGATTTCCCCGGCATAACCCGACAGTTCATTCGGAGTTTCCAGAAAAAATGGAAGATGACACAATTTAGGGTGATTTACAACTCTAACAATAGCTTCCTTACCAATAAAACCCCGGCCGATTTTTTCGTGGCGGTCCCTGTGGCTTGAAAATGGATTCTTGCTGTCATTTAAATGTATTGCCTTAAGCCTGTCCAAGCCAATTATTCTGTCGAATTTATTCAAGACACCATCTAGATCATTTACAATATCATAGCCTGCATCATAGACATGGCAGGTATCAAGACATACCCCCATCTTATCAGAAAGTGCGACCCCATCCATGATACGCTTCAGCTCTTCAAAACTTCTTCCAATCTCCGTTCCCTTTCCAGCCATTGTTTCAAGAAGGACAGTGGTGGTCTGTTCTGGTTTCAATATGGAATTGAGCATATCTACAATATATTTTATACCAATATCAACACCTTGTTTTACATGACTTCCCGGGTGAAAATTATATAGATTATGGGGTAGATATTCCATTCTATTCAAATCATCCTTCATGATCTCAAAAGCAAATTTTCTGGTCTTTTCACTTGCAGAACAGGCATTCAAAGTATATGGCGCATGGGCCATAATAATGGGAAATTTATTCTCTTTCATGATTTTTAAAAGTCCCTCTACATCTTTTGGATCAATTTTTTTAGCTTTCCCTCCCCTGGGATTACGGCTAAAAAACTGAAATGTGCTGGCTTCTATCTTAACTGCTGCTTTTCCCATGGCTTCATACCCCTTTGCAGCCGATAAATGACAACCTATATTCAACATATTAATACCTCCATTAAAGTGCTGCATTTGTTTTTTCTATTTTCAAAAGTTTCTCCTTTAAATTCAATCCACCGCCGTATCCTACTAAATCTCCATTGGAACCTATAACACGGTGGCAAGGAATAAAAATCGGAATAGGGTTTCTATTGTTTGCCATTCCCACTGCCCTAAAAGCTTTTGGGTTTCCCACAGCCATGGCTATTTCCTTATAACTGCGGGTTTCTCCATATGGAATTTTTCCAAGTGCACTCCACACTTTTTTCTGAAATTCTGTACCTTCGGGGGCAAGAGGCAAATCAAACAATTTTCTGCTTCCATTAAAATATTCTTCAAGTTCCAGATTTGCCTTTTTTAACAGAGGTGTTTCCTCTACAATATCATATCTCACCTTGTGGAAACTATTCTCAAAATACAGATTTGTAATGGATTTTTCATTTTCCACAATACATATTCTGCCTATGACAGTATTGTAATAAACTATTCTATTCATATTTTCTCCCCATTTCAACCAATTTTTATATGTCCCATTAAATTCACGTTTTTTCTAAACACAGTATATCACAAATACATATCTTTTCATAAATTTAACGATTTGCCAGTAATATGTCTCCTCATTATGTAAACAGCTTTGCTTTTTCAAACTGCCTTTTCCTGAAATTCTCCGTTGACAGAAATATGAATATTGTATATACTGTATATATTCGAATATATACAGTATATATTATTCTCAGAAGGAGTACTATTTATGAACATAATTATTTCCAACCTGTCAAAGGATCCTATTTATGAACAGATTGCAAAACAGATAAAGGACAATATAATAAAGGGCAATATTTCTGAAGGAGATCCCCTGCCTTCAATCAGAAATCTTGCCAAGGAACTAAAAATAAGCGTAATAACAACTAAAAGATCCTATGAGGAATTGGAGCGAGAAGGTTTTATCGAAACAGTCCCCGGAAAAGGTTCTTATGTATCATCACAGAATAAAGAGCTTTTAAAGGAAAAAAAGATCAAATCAATTGAAGACAAATTGATGGAAGCTATAGAAGAAAGTAAGATCATAGGTCTTACCAAAAAAGAATTGAAGGAAATATTAGATGTTCTATATGAAAGTATATAAATGGAGGAAAAATCATGGACAATATTCTCGAAATTAAAAATCTAAGCAAAATCTACAAAGGCTTCATGCTGGATAACATAAGCTTCAATCTTCCGAGGGGATATATCATGGGACTCATTGGTCCAAACGGTGCAGGTAAAAGTACCACTATAAAACTCATAATGAATCTTGTGAAAAAAGATTCAGGAACTATAAATGTTTTTGACCTGGACAATTTAAAATATGAAAGACAGATAAAACAGAAAATAGGCTTTGTATACGACGCAAATTATTTTTACGATGATCTGACTACAACTGCTATGAAAAATATCATATGCCGTTTTTACAAAGACTGGGATGACGAAACTTTCAGCAGATATATGGATGAATTCAATCTACCCGGAAATAAAAAAATAAAGCAGCTGTCCAAAGGAATGAAGATGAAGTACTCTCTTGCCATCGCCCTTTCCCACAATGCCGAATTCATTATAATGGACGAACCTACATCAGGCCTGGACCCGGTCTTCAGAAGTGAAATGCTGGATATACTGTGCTCAATAATTCAGGACGAAAACAAATCCATACTGTTTTCCACCCATATCACCACAGATCTTGAAAAAATAGCGGATTACATCACTTTTTTAAATTCCGGCAAGATAGTTTTTTCAGATACAAAAGACAGTATTTTAAAGAGTTACGGCATTGTAAAAGGTGATAAAAATCTGCTGCAGCCCGACATCAGGAAAAAATTCATAGGCGTAAGGGAAAATTCCTTTGGATTCGAAGGTTTGACCAATAACAGCTCTGAAATAAAAAAGCTGTTCAAAGACAAGGTTATAATTGAGAAAGCCACGCTGGACGATATCATGGTATACACCGTAAGGGGGAATATATAATGTGGAATTTGGTTTTAAAAGACATACTTATACAAAAAAGAACTTTCATCATAATTATAATAGCCTCAATGCTGCTGGTTACCGGCTTTAAAAACAATATCAGTGCATTTTACTCATTTCTTGTCCCTTTTACCACTTATGCATTTTTAACAAACAGCTTCTATCAAGATGAAAGAGCTGAAAAAATATTGAACAGCCTGCCAATAAACAGAATAAACATAGTTGCGGCAAAATACTTAGCTGTATTCATATTTGCACTTATAAGCATAGCGATTTCATTTTTACTTTTTATTTTCGCAAAATATACAGGTATGGTACAATTACCAAGGATAATAAATGTTGAAGATATAACAGGAGGATTAATAGGGGCTCTTTTCCTAAGCTGTGCACTTTTCCCCTTGTATTTCAAATATGGATATTTAAAAACACGATATGTAATGCTGATATTGTTTCTAGGAATATTCTTTATTTTTATAGCACTTGCAAAAATATTCGGTGAAAGAGCTCAGCATATTTTCATTTACTTGGACAGTATTCCCGATACTACAATGAAATTTGCCATAACAGCAGTATGCTTAATAATATTTTCACTGTCATTTGCCCTGTCATACAAGGTCTATAAAAACAAGGACCTCTGATTTAGGTACAAAAAATAATTGCAAAATTCACCGCTGTTGTATACAATAATAGTTGTATACATAATATTTTAGTATACATTATGATATTTGTACAATCACTTGACTAAAATGTTGATAAAAGGAGGAATACAAATGTTGTACCGAAATTTCGGTAAAACAGGGGAAAAGGTTTCAATCTTAGGTTTTGGATGTATGAGGCTTCCATTACTTTCTGGAGGTGATTCCACTAAAATTGACAAGGAAAAAGCCATAAAGATAATCCGATATGCAATTGACAGGGGTGTAAATTATGTAGACACGGCATATACTTATCATGGAAACAGTTCAACAAAGGGAGGCGCAGGCGAACCTCTCGTAGCAGAGGCATTGAAAAACGGCTACAGGGAAAAAGTCAATCTGGCCACAAAACTTCCCAGCTGGTTGATAACCAAGAGAAGTGACATGGATAAATATTTAAATGAACAATTGGAACGTCTGCAAACAGATCACATAGATTTTTATCTTATACACTCACTTAACCGTGAAAATTGGAAAAAGGTAAAGGAAAACGGTGTGGATGAATTTCTGGATTCTGCCATAAAAGACGGAAGAATAAGATATGCAGGATTTTCTTTCCACGACAAATTGGATCTCTTCAAAGAAATAGTAGATTATTACAACTGGTCATTCTGTCAAATGCAGTACAACTACTCAGATGAAAACTTTCAGGCAGGGACAAGAGGATTAAAATATGCAGCCCAAAAAGGTCTTGGAATTACAATTATGGAGCCTTTAAGAGGGGGAAAACTTGTAAACAGCCTGCCTAAAGAGGCAATGGATACCTTTGACAGATCGAACTTTAAAAGGACACCGGCCGAATGGGGATTGAGATGGGTATGGAACCATCCTGAAGTAAAGGTTGTTTTAAGTGGAATGAATTCCATGGAACAAGTTAAGGAGAACATAAAAACAGCAGACAAAGCCAGGGCAAATTCACTGACAGAAAAGGAACTTAAATTAATAGACAAAGTCAAAGATGTATTCAATGCAAAGATAAAAGTCAATTGTACAGGCTGCGAATACTGTATGCCATGTCCATCTGGTGTAAATATTCCAGGGTGTTTCAGCGCCTATAACAATTACAGTATTTTTGGAAAAGATGATGATACCTATAACTCTATTTCATCCGAAAACAGGGCGTCAAAATGCAAGGAATGCGGCAGATGCGAATCTCTATGCCCGCAGGGTATTACAATCCGCAGGGAATTGAAAAATGTGAGAGATCTCTTTGAAAAAGTACCCGCACTCTAATTTTATTTATACAAGCTTAACATTACAGACATTGACAGGCAGCGGCACAAATCTCTTTCAATTGAGAGTTTCTGCTTTTTTGTGCCTTCTCCCGCCATTGTCCAAAAAATTTTTTCATAATTTATTTAAATTTCACATAGGAAGGATATTCCCACTTTTTTAATTCCTCTTCAGGTAAAACATCGGGCTCCCTATTTCCATTCAACAATAAAGCCCTATAGTATATTTCCGCTATTTCCTCTACATATCTTGCTTTAAGATAGGCACTTTCTATATTTTCACCTACGGTTACAACTCCATGGCTTTCCAGTAAACACGCATCCGATCTTTTAAGTGGTTCAACTACCGACTGTGCCAGCTCCCTTGTCCCGGGTCTTCCATAAGGTGCCACATGCACAGTTCCCCCATAGTAAACAGATTCATAAACAACAGGCGGGATTTCTTTTTTCAAAACTGCAAAGGATGTTGCAAAATGCGAGTGAGTATGTACCACGGCAGAAATATCTTTTCTTGAATTATATGCATAAATGTGCATAAGCACTTCACTGCTTGGTTTATATCCCTTTTTGCTTTCTATTACATTTAAATCCAAATCAAGCACACATATATCATCTCCGGATAAATTTTTCCTATCCACTCCCGACGGAGTTATCAGCACGCAGCCGGTATTTTTGTCTTTAATACTAAAATTTCCCGATTTATGTTTGCAAAGTCCCTCTTCTTCCGCCTCTCTTGCCACCACAGCCAATTTTTCTTTTTCATCTTCAAGCATAATGTCAGTATTCTCCTTTCTGTCTTACAATTTCAGGCTTTTATCATTTTCTTTAAATTCTCTTCAAAAGGCGGATAGACTATACCCTTTTCTGTAACTATGGCAGTTATATTCTCATGGGGTGTTACATCAAAAGATGGATTGTATACCTTCACTCCTTCAGGTACGGTCCTGACGCCAAATCTGCAGGTAACTTCCACAGGATCCCTCTCCTCTATGGGTATATCTTTTCCTGACTTAGTATTTAAATCTATACTTGGTGTAGGTGCCGCTATATACATGGGTATATTAAAGTACTTCGCCAAAATGGAAACCCCAAAGGTACCTATCTTATTTGCCGTATCACCATTGGCAGCTATTCTGTCGCATCCCACTATAACGGCGTCAATCTTGTGCTGAGACATAACTACAGCTGCCATATTATCCGTTATAGTTGTCACGTCTATCCCCGCCATGTAAAGTTCCAGTGCAGTAAGGGTGGAACCCTGAAGCCTCGGTCTTGTTTCATCAGAATACACTTTAAGGTGCCATCCCCTCTCCTTGGCAAGGTACATGGGTGCCGTAGCCGTCCCATATTTTGATGTGGCCAGCTGCCCTGCATTACAGTGGGTCAGTATTCCCATATTGTCCCTGAGAAGTGTGATCAAATTTTCTCCTATACTCTTGCATATTTCAACATCTTCACTGTGAATACTTCTGGCTTCATCTTTAAGTATCTTCTTTATTTCCGGAACAGGTTTGCCTTTCTCCTCTCTGATCTTTTTAAGCATCCTGTTCAATGCCCACGAGAGGTTGACAGCAGTGGGTCTGCTCGAATTCAAGTATCTCGCCTTTCCCTCTACAGTACTGTAAAATTTTTCAAAAGAATCTTCAGGAGCAACTTTAATTCCAAAATACAGCCCGTAACCTGCTGCTACACCTATGGCAGGAGCACCTCTTACAACCATCGTCTTTATAGCATCATAAACTCCCTTTACCGTATTATAGGTTTTATACTCTATTGAATTTGGAAGTTTTGTCTGATCTAAAAGTACGAGCTCCTCTTCTCCATCCCTCCACTGAATAGCATATAATTCAGACATTTTATTACCTCCTTGAATTTTATTTTGCAGAATCTTTAACCAGCTTCACAAATTCTCCAACAGAATCAATGTTGTTTCTATTTATGAGAATAGCCTGTCCAACTTTCAACCCCATTATCTGGGCTCCGGCTCTTTTTTTAGGATCTTCCACTGCATCCATATCCGGCACATGGGCCATTCCAATAATCCTTCTCATGATTTCACAGGCACAAAAACCAATGGTTTCATGGAGCAGATTTTTTATATAGTATTCCCTGTAACCAGCCGTCTTTGTTATTATATCCCTTGACTCATTTTCCCAGAGATAATTGAATTCATCTAAAAATTCTCTCCATATATCTTCCATGGAATCAAGCAGATAGATTCTATACCTGTTTATGTCCACTTTAGTCTTATCTGTTCTTCCTTCCCAGGAAACATAATTCAAGATAAAATTGGCAAACAGCAGTCCTATATCATATCCATAAGGTCCGTAAAATGCAAATTCACAATCAAATACAACGGTCTTCTCATCATTTATAAATATGGAACCCGTATGCAGATCTCCATGAAGCAACGATTCGGCCTTGGTCATAAATATATTTTTCAATTTGGAGACTTCAAGACATACATTTTTATCTTTCCAGATATTCTCTCTGACATATTCCGCTATGTACTTGTTTATGTCATTGGACTCCGCATTCATATAGGGATCATTTAAAACAAGTCTTTCAGTTATGTCACATAACTCAGGATTTATAAATTTTCCTACAATTTTCTTTTTTTCTATGGGACTCATTCCCATATCCGATGTCAGAAATAAATTTCTCGCCATAAACTTTCCTATTTGTCTCGGAAAATTCCTAAAGGTTTTCATCTCCATCATAGCTTTCCGCAGGATCTCCATATCACCCAGATCCTCCATCACAGTCAGCGCGCATTCATTACTGTGATAGTATACTTTGGGGACACTGCCCGGACAGACTTTGTCCTGTAATCTAAGCGTTTCAGCTTCTATCCTGTTCCTGTCCAAGGTCAATTTCCACCCTTCTCCTGCAATTTTCAGATAGGGAAGCGCCTGCTTTACAACGACCTTCTTATTACTGTCCAAATCCACCACCCTGAAAACATAATTTAAATTTCCGTCTCCTATTTCCCTGCCTTCAGTTTTATGATCTTTGGGAAATATCCCTATACTTTTTAAATAGTCACCTACAATGTCTTTTGTCATTTTTCTGTAACCGCTCATTATTTAAACCTGATCTCCCATCAGTCAGGTTCTTTCACCTCTTCTTTCTCATTTATATTTAGTCTGATTTATATTTAGTCTGACAAATTATAATTATCTTCTTAAAAATAGTATAACATAAACAAACTTTTTCATGTGAACAATTCCAGAACCTGTTTTTCTGTCAATGAAGCAATGCCGCAGGTTCCGGAAAGTCCGTCATCAAGCAGGCTGTCTATGAGTTTTTCCTTTTCACTTTGAAGCTGAAGTATTTTTTCTTCAATAGTACCTCTTGTTATGAGCTTTATAACTTCCACCACATTTCTCTGGCCTATTCTATGGGCCCTGTCTGTGGCCTGCTGTTCAACTGCAGGATTCCACCAGGGATCAAAGTGAATCACTATATCTGCAGAAGTTAAATTCAAACCTGTTCCGCCCGCTTTTAAACTTATCAAAAATACAGGACTGCTGCCAGAATTAAATTCATCCACCAGGTTTATCCTGTCCTTTGAAGGTACCGAACCATCCAGATAGCTGTAATCGACGCCTTCCAATTCTAACCTGTTTCCAATATTTTTAAGTACGGAAGTAAACTGCGAAAATACCAGTACTTTATGTCCTTCACTGATACTTTGAGTTAAGAGTTCCACCAGTGCTTCCATTTTTGCACTTCCCCCGTTGTAATCTTCCATTACTATGGACGGATCAAGGCACAGCTGCCTTAACTTTGTAATATAAGCCAATATTTCAATTTTGCTGTTTTTAAATTCGTCTTGCTTTACCTTTTTCTCAATGAGCTCAACAGCATGCTCTGCGTAAACTCCATAAGCTTTTCTCTGCTCATCTCCCATAGTCACCATCAGAGTTCTCTCTATCTTATCCGGCAGCTCCTCCATGACATCTTTTTTCCTCCTTCTCAAAATAAATGGCTTTACAAGCCTTTTGAGATCTTCAATTACCACAGGCTCTTCCTTGAGTTTTTTATAATACCTCACACTAAATCTCTTTTCATCATATAGATATCCAGGCATTATAAAATCAAATATGGACCAAAGTTCCATAACGGAATTTTCCACAGGAGTACCAGTTATGGCAAATCTTGTCCTTGCATTTATTCTCTTTACACTTTCAGCATTTTGAGAATGTGGATTCTTTATATACTGGGCTTCATCCAACAGGCAGTAGTCAAAACTCACATTTTCATACATCCCGATGTCTCTTTTTAAAAGATTATACGTGGTTATAATAACATCATATTTATCCACATTATTTATCTGGTTCTCCCTGCAGCTTTTTGATCCATTTACTGCCAGTGCCTTCATATCCGGGGCAAACTTTTTAAATTCATGGATCCAGTTGTAAACCAGTGAAGTTGGTACCACAATCAGCGATCTGCTGTTTTTATTTGAAAGCAAAAAAGCAATGGCTTGAATGGTTTTACCAAGACCCATCTCATCTCCCAGTATACCTCCAAATCCCAAATAATCCAGTGTTTTAAGCCAGTTAAAGCCTGTCTTCTGATATTTTCTCAAAGTTCCATTTAGATTTTCAGGCTCCTTGAATTTGTGCTCTTTTATGTTTTTAAATTTATCTACTATTTTTTTAATTTCATCCATTCCCTTTATGTACCTTATATGGTTTTTTTCAACATAGGAGTTTATAAAGGCACTTTTGTTTTTATCTATTTCAACATAATTATCAACTATATCCTGTCGTGAAACCATATCCAGCAATTTCAAGAACTTTTTAAGCTCCAGCTCCTCCAAATCCAGATACTCTCCGGTTTTCAGCCTGTAATACTTAAGATTGTCCCTAAAAGCTCTCAGTATTGAAGCCGTTTCTTCAGGAGGTATGTCTCCTATTTTGAATTTCATCTCAAAATAATTATATTTCCCCGATTTGATATCAACTCTTATATCTTTATTTTTTATAGATTTTATCCCCCTGAAATTTTCAGAGTAAAAGACCTCACCTATTTTCTGAAGCCTTGCTATCTCATTTTTGAAAAATCTAAAGGCATAGTCATCCCCCCGCTTAAAATAAAATTTATTCCCCGCCTTTTCAAATCCAAGAGAATTTACCATTTTCAAAACCATTTTTTCCTTTCTGGAATCCCTGTATACAATTTTTTCGCTGCAGTCCCCCCATATGTTAAATTCAAAAGAGCCATATCTGACCTCGACGACAAGTATGATTTCACTTCCTTTCTTGTCAAAATAAAATTTGGGCTCGCATTTTTCATCTACCACTTTTTCCCTTATAGCCTTGGACAGCACAACATTGTCAGATAGTAAATTAAGCTTGGGAATCAATCTTCTGAGTATGGTATCTTCCTCGGATCCCTTAAGCACAACTGAATTTTTTCCGCTGAATACGGTAAAAAAAGGTTTTATCCCAAAACAGTAATCCCTATCTGGAAGATATATAGTCGAACCATAGAAAAATACATCATACCTGGAATCTAAAGCCACAGGCATTCCATCTTTCACTTCCAGCGCATAATCTTTATCCGACATTCCCAAATTGAACTTCAATGGCGGGACACTTTCAAGTATTTCAGTTTCAACACACCTATATAAAAAGCCATCATTCAAGTATACCCTGTGTGTTTTTATCACATTAAAAAACTCCCTTACAAGGTAATCCGGTATGTATATGTACTTGCCGTCTACATTGGTCCTTTTCATTCTTCCCCGGTATGTGGAACTCCCATCTATGTTCTTCAACATTTTAATAAAATTCACAAGACATTTATCCCCTGCATTCAGCCTATCTTCTTTCATGTCAAGTGTAAAATTTTTCCCATAAGCCACGGATATATTGCTGTAAACCGCAAGTAAAAACCGATCTATATCCTTTAACACGTAAAGGCTGCTGGAACTCATGGAAGCAAATCCTATTTTAAACTGGGCGGAGATCCTGTTTTCCCACTGGCTCCTATTTACATAAACTTCAATCTTTATTTCTCTTTTATTCTTTTCATCTCCCAGAAGAAGTGACAGTGGATCCAAATCATCACATCCACTGTATCTGGGTTTAAGAATATTTTCAGA
Source organism: Clostridium lapidicellarium (assembly GCF_041224415.1). Taxonomy (NCBI): domain Bacteria; kingdom Bacillati; phylum Bacillota; class Clostridia; order Eubacteriales; family Clostridiaceae; genus Clostridium; species Clostridium lapidicellarium. Next base: position 19,691 of record NZ_JBGFFE010000024.1, read on the forward strand.
TTCCATTAAAGCAGGATAATTTACCAATTTATCCACTGCCTTGTAAAAAGTGGCAGCCAAATGCCTGCAGCAATAATTGTCCTTTCTGTTTCTATTTTTTTCATAATCCGGGCAGCTGCAGTAAGTCAATACTATGCTCTTATCCTCAGCATCCAGCTTTATTTCAGTATTGTATTCACTTATGAGACTTTCCGAAATAACTTTTCCTTTTATATACACGATGGTTTTCTCGCTGGAAATTTCTATAGAGGACACCAGGTCATTGTCAATAATTCTCATTCCCCCGGCGTGATTTTTACTGCTTACCTGTTCATTAAATAATTGTAGTAATTTCTCCCTGTTCATTTTTATCACCTTGATGTAAGTATTTACATAAATTATATCATGAATAATTTACAGGAGTAATTATGAATTATAGGAACAAGCTATCTTATTCTAGAATTAATGCCGTAAACTACGCCAGAACTTATGCCGGATCACCCAACACAGCCTACAGGTATTTTCCTGTGCAGGGCGACAACGGAGGTGACTGTACAAACTTTATATCCCAGTGTCTAAGAGCAGGAGGTTCACCAATGGTATTCTCGGGAAAAACCAGATGGTGGTACACGGGCCAAAGCTGGTCGGTTTCCTGGGCCGTGGCCAGTTCTCTCTACTGGTATTTGAAAATCAATTCTGCTGAAAAATTATACGGTGTCAAGGGCATGCAGGTGAATTCCACATCAAAGCTGGAACTTGGAGATTTAATATTTTACAAAAACAGAAAAGGCAGAATACAGCACTCGGCAATAATAACTTCATTTAACGGCAATTATCCGCTCATATCCCAGCACACCCCGGATCTTCTAGACATACCCTATGAAAAGAGCTGGGCCGACAGAATATATTTCATAAAAATATATTTATAAATACCGGTACGGATAAACATGTTATAATAGTAAAGCAAAGGACGTGTAAAGATGAATTTATTAACTGCAGAAAACATAAGTAAAAATTATGGTGAAAAGATATTACTTGACAATATATCCCTCGGAATAAATGAAGGTGACAAAATAGGGATAATAGGTATAAACGGTACGGGGAAATCCACCCTTTTAAAAATTCTCACCGGATTTGAAGTACCCGACGGCGGAAAAATTACAACGGCAAATAAATGTTCCATGGGCTATCTGCCGCAGAACTCCGATTTCAACAGCGGTGAAAATATGACAGTTCTGGAACAGATTTTCAGGGGAAATTCTCCGGTAATGAAACTTTTGAGAAAATACAGGACTGCCCTTGGAGCCATTAAAAAAGATCCTGAAAATAGGGAAATTCAAAATGAGATCTTAGAGCTGAACTCCAAAATGGAAGCAGAAAATGCCTGGGAAGTTGAAAATCAAGCTAAAGTCATACTCATAAAACTGGGCATAGATAATTTCGACGCAAAAGTATCCACACTTTCAGGGGGGCAAAAAAAGAGGGTATCATTGGCTTCTGCCCTTATAACCCCTTCAAATGTCCTGATACTGGATGAGCCTACAAACCACCTTGATGATGAAACCATAGAATGGCTCGAAGAATTCTTAAACAAGTTCAACGGTGCACTTGTCATGGTAACTCATGACAGGTTTTTTCTGGACAATATCACAAATAGAATATTTGAACTTCACGATGGGAAATTATACAGCTATACTGGAAATTACAGCTCTTTTCTTGAAAAGAAAGCCGAAAGGCTTGAAAGGGAAAATGCAGATGAAAGAAAGAGGAAAAGCCTCATAAAAAAGGAACTTGCCTGGATAAAAAGAGGTGTGAAAGCAAGGGGTACAAAGCAAAAGGCAAGAATAGAAAGATTTGAAGATCTAAAAAGCAAAAAACATATCACTGAAGATCCAAAATTAAACATAGACATCAAGAGCTCGAGAATAGGAAAAAAAGTTATAAACATCAACAATATAAGCAAGAATTTTGAAAACAAAATTATCATCAGGAATTTTTCCTACAATATATTAAATAATGACAGAATAGGTGTAATAGGTCCAAATGGATGCGGCAAATCCACACTTATGAATATTTTAAGTGGAAAAATCCAGCCGGACAGCGGAAGTGTGGACATGGGTGAGACAGTCAGGATAGGATATTATCGCCAGGAAACACCCAGCATGAACTTAAACCAGAGAGTTATAGAGTATATAAAGGACACATCAGGGTACATCAATACCGAAAGCGGTGAAAAAATAAATGCCTCGGCAATACTGGAAAATTTTTTATTTGATCCCTCGGTTCAGTGGACCCCACTTGAAAAACTTTCAGGTGGAGAGAGAAGAAGGCTTTACCTTTTAAAAGTCCTGATGGGATATCCCAATCTCCTTCTTTTAGATGAACCTACAAATGATCTCGACATAGAAACTTTGACCATACTGGAAGACTACCTTCAGAATTTTACAGGGGCAGTTGTCGCAGTATCCCACGACAGATATTTTCTTGACAAAATAGTAAATAAGATATTTGCCTTTGAAGGCGGCGGTAAAATATCACAGTACACCAGCAATTATTCATATTTCAGGCAGATGCAGAAGGAAAAGCAGAGCAAGCTTTCAAAAACAGGCGATAGAAAAGCTCCCGTAAAAAAAGTTCACCTACAGGGGCGGGAAAAAAAGTTAAAATTCACATATAAGGAACAGCTGGAATTTAGTAAAATAGACGACATAATTGAGAACCTGGAAAATGTCATATCCAAAAAGGAACATGAAATAGAAGAGGCCTCTTCGGACTATATACTTCTTGAAAAACTTACAGCTGAAAAAAATGAGCTGGATAAAAAGCTGGATAAAGAAATCAACAGGTGGACTTATTTAAATGAGCTCAATGAGAAAATTCAACAAAATAATAAATGAAGCCCTTAAGGTTCCATTTTTCCGGAAAACATTTTCTCAGTGGTGGCGATAGGTCTTTACAGTGGAGAAATCCGCCCGGTCAAATTTGTGTACACACAGGACAAAAAAGCATATGCCGATTGCAATGATAATCAAAAATCCAGTCTGCGGCATCAGGATGAAACCGTCAATATTATAAGCCACTCCTTCTTGTACAAGCTGTGCGGCAGAAAAGTTATCCATGTGCATGGTGATGAAACGGAATATCGACGTAATGTAAGTGAGTGGATTCATATATACAACAGGCAACAGGAAATGCGGCATAATTGTCGTCGGGATATAGGCCCCGGATAAAAATGAAAGCGGCATTACAAGTATGGCGGAAAGAATCTGAAAAGAGGAGGAGCCCTTGGCCACAGTCGCTATGAAAAGTCCGATGGAACCGAAAGTAATGCCCGCAATGACCATAATGCCAACTGTTTCTATAAAATGCAGAACATCAATATGCAGACCCATGAACATCCCTGCAATGAGAACAATAAGTCCCTGCAGGATTGCAATAACGGAAGAAGAAAGTATCTCCCCAATTGAAATTTCACAGCGGGATATCGGGGCAACCAATATTTCTTTCATAAATCCGCTGGAAATATCATCTAATACGGCAGTGGAATTGTTGAGTGCCTGCTGAAAAACCGTCATGATGATGATACCACATATCAAATAATTCATAGGCTGTGAGATTTTACCTACGGCAGACGACTTCATCACAAACGAAAAAACAAAAAGAAAGAAAAAGGACATGGCAAAACTTGCAATTATACGTATTTTGTCACGTGAAAAATTTAGCAGGTTGCGCCATAAAATTGCAGCCGTTTTTTTCATCGATTCCTCATCTCCTTTCCCGTTACCGCCAGAAACACGTCGTTCAACGAGCCTTTCGTTACTTCAAAATCAAGAATACCATCTTTTACTTCAGAAAGGAAATCAATTGTCGATTCTGTATCTTTAAGCGAGATTTTGTAATGACATCCATCCCGGTCAAATGGAATTCTGGAGTGGTCGAGAAATACAGCCATTTTATCAGGGGTCCTGGCATTTAGTCTAAGGATCGTCTTGGTAAACTGCGCTTTCAGTTCATCTGGCGTGCCCGATGCGGCGATCCTTCCGTGATCGATAATGACAACATCAGAGCTTACCTCCGCCTCGTCCATATAATGGGTGGTCAAAAAAATCGTAATGTCTTGCTGCTGCTGAAGACGGCGAACATAGTCCCAGACCTTCGCTCTCGTCTGCGGATCAAGTCCTGCCGTCGGCTCATCAAGAAACAGTGCTTTCGGATAATGTGTAAGGGTGCGAGCAATTTCCACGCGCCGCCTCATGCCTCCGGAAAGACTTCCTGACATGTCTTTTTTACGGTCTTTCAAATCGACCAGATCGAGGACAAAATCAATTCGGCTATCAGTTTCGCTGCTGGGCACACCGTAAAAATCGCAGTGAAATTTTAGATTTTCCTCTACGGTGAGCTTCAAATCAAGTGTCGATTCCTGAAACACAATACCGATATCTTTGCGAACCATGTTCCTTTGCTTTGAAACGTCATGCCCACCAATCCACAGCATGCCGTCCGTTTTGTCGAGGATCGTACACAAGGTATTTATAGTCGTGCTTTTTCCCGCCCCGTTCGGTCCCAGGAAAGAAAAAATTGAACCCTTTTTCACGTGGAAGGAAATATTGTCCACAGCCGTAAAACCGCCGTATTTTTTTGTAAAGTGTTTTACTTCAATGATGTTTTCGCTCATAATACAAACCTCCTTCCTTATTGTATTATATACTGTCCTTATAGTTGTCCATCCGTCTGCGGGGCCGCTTCTGGCTTCGATTTTTTACGCACTGCCAAGAACAGCGTGGGAATCACTGCTATCACTGCAAATCCAATCGCCCACCAGAACGAGATGTCGAAAGAATGGGCAAGGGCATGAAGATCATAGACGGCATGACCTGCCATCTGATGCTCGGCGGCAGTCGCCAGAATAGCAGACCCGAAAGCCCCGCCGATGGTCTGAAATATCCTCGTGGCAATGCTCGCATGGGGGACTTGCTCTTTCGGAAGCCCGATATAAGCGGACACCATGATTGCAATCAGCAAGCCGCCGAGCCCCGCCCCTCTAATCAGCAAGGCGGCAGACAAAAGGATGTAATTCGTATTTACACCAGCAAAAGCAAACGGCAGTGTGCCGATCACAATACCGGCAAGGCTCATCAGCACGATATTACGCGATCCACTACGATCGGCCACCTTACCGGCCCAGCTTCTGGTAAACAGCATCCCGATTCCCTGTGGAAGCAACCACAGCCCGGCATACAGCACACTTGCCCCGCGAACTTCCTGATAATAGAGTGGAAGAATAAACAAAGGCCCGTTCGTGATGATCCCGCATAAAACCAGCAGGATATTGGAGGCGGAAAAATTGGCAGATTTAAAAAGCCGCACGTTCAGAACCGGTTCCCGTTTCGTATTCAGTGCATAGACAACATATGACATCATCAAAACGATGCCTACAAGCAACGGAATGTAGACTGCACTGTTATTTAAGCCACCATGTGTAGCAACCTGGGCAATGCCATAGATAAGAAGGGCAAATGCAGGTGAGAGTAAAAACAAACCGATCACATCAAGGGATGCTTTCTTTTTTGAAAGCTTGTCGGCCGGTATTCCCCACACGGCTAATGGGATTGCCACAATACAGATAGGAATATTGATCCAAAAAATGGCACGCCAGCTTAAGCTATTGACGATAATTCCCCCCAGCACCGGTCCAAGAATCGGCCCGAGCAGAGCGGGAATACTAATAATGGACATGATTCGCCCGAGATTGCGGCCTCCGGAAATTTGTACAAGCTCCGTTTGCAGTACAGGCATCAGCAGCCCGGCACCGACGCCCTGGACAACCCGGAAAGCAATCAGGTTATCGATATTCCATGAAAGCATTGAGAATATGGAACCGAATAAAAAAAGTGCCAATGAAAAGATGTAGGAGCGTTTGCATCCAAATCGTTTAGTGGCCCACCCTGAAATCGGCACAGTGAGTCCCATAGCCAGAACAAATCCCGTCGTGACCCACTGCACAACAGAAATGCTTGCTTTCATTTCGATTGCAATGGCATGAATGGATACATTGACCATTGTTGAATCGAACAGCGGTGCAAGTGCACCGACAACCAGAATAATTGCAACCCTCATTACGACAGGATCGAGTTTTTCTTTTTTAGGTTTTACATTTTTTATATTCATGAGAAAATTCCTTTCATAGTCATAGTAAGAAACGATTAGTTTCTTCTGAAATTATAATATAGCATATATAGAATTTTGTCAATAAAAAACTTTGAGTTTTTTATTCTCATACAGTAAATATCTATTGTTGTTCTGCAAATCTCCACCATGCGACTGTTCCGACAAATCCTGTTATTCCCGTAATAACAAGTATGGTAATGCTTATGGGGTCAAGAGCTCCATTGGATATGAGCAGGCTCGGTATAGTCCATGGAAGCGGAAAGCCAATCAAGCTTATTGACAACATTGATAAGTAGTACAATGAGAAAAATTATACCGATTGGTGCCAGATATCCTTTCGTAACATTAGCCATAAATGAACTTACTGTGCTGACAAACATAATGAACAGAGATGCTGCCGTAAACTTAAGAAAATAATGCAGAACGAGTTCGGCTGTTCAGCTTATCCATTAGATAACACCTCTTCCATAGTCATAATAAGAAACATTGAGTTTCTTTTAAGGCTATGATATAATAAATATAGATCTTTGTCAATAGAAAACTTTGAGTTTTTTATGAATGTTTCTACGACAGAGGTAGATTTCTTATTGATGTTCGGAGGGAAATAAAATATGGATAAAAGGAAAAAAGGTACACGCCGCCGCGGAGAAGTTCTGGAAGAGGCAATCCTGCATGCCGCATGGGAGGAGCTCTCTAAAACCGGCTATACGCATATGACGATGGAGGGCATTTCAGCACGGGCTGGGACAAACAAATCAGTACTCTACCGCCGTTGGGCAAATAAATCCGAGCTTGTGATGGCCGCCCTGCGTAAATATCTACCGAGAATCACAAATGAAATTCCAAATACCGGGAGCCTGCGCAATGATGTATATACCTATTTGCATACACGTGCTGAACCGTCGAAAACACTCGGCGCTGAGACAATCAGGGGACTTGTGATGGAACCGGTGGTGTGGCACAAGATAATTGCATCCATTCCACAAATAATTGAGCGGAGATCAAAAAACAAGCTAACAGCAGCTATAACGGCGATTTTGAAAAACGCAGAACTTCGCGGTGAAATCTGCCTTAAAAAACTGTCACCCCGGATTATTTCACTGCCGCTTGACCTGCTGCAGTACGAGCTTATCACAAAGTTGGAACCCATATCTGATAAAGCCATAGCCGAGATTGTAGACGACATTTTCATACCGCTTGTACGTGCAGCACAAAAATAGCAGCTATAAACATGTTTATAGCTGCCTATCCAATAAATTGTGTTGTATTCAGTTTTTGCTCTCAGGAAGATAAAAATGTAATTGTAAAAGTGGTTCCGTCTCCAAGCTTGCTTTTTACATCTATAATTCCATCGTGAGCTTCCAATATTGATTTTGAAAGTGCCAGACCTATGCCTATGGCATCACTGTTTTTTGAAGTTTTAGCCTTATAAAATCTTTTGAATATATTGGGAAGATCCTTTTCATCTATTCCTTCTCCATTATCCGATATGGTAATTCTCTTGTAAATCGGGTTCTCTGCAGAGCGTATATCCACCCTGCCTCCCCTTTGAGTATGCTCGATGCAATTTTTAATTATATTTATCAGAGCTTCACAGAGCCACTGCCTGTCATGCGAAAAGGTTATTTCTCCCTCTTCGTGGAAGTTTACACGTACACCGGCTGACTCTATCTTTTCCTCAAGAGCTTCTACAGAACATTTTATAGTCTCATTCAAACTCTGATTTTTCCTGTGAAATTCTATTGCCCTGGCGTCAAGCCTTGCAAGTTTCAGCATACTCTTAATCAACCAGTTCATTCTAAGGAGCTGGTTTCTGCTGTTTATAAGGAAAGTCTTAGACTGTTCTCTGGAAAGATCCCTGTTTAATAAAATGTCATTGTAAACTATCATGGAAGAAAGAGGTGTCTTGAGCTGGTGGGATATATCGGACAGAAGTTCAACTAAAAATTGTTTTTCCTTTTTAAGTTTATCCATATTATTTTTTATAATTTCCCTCATGGAATTGAAAGAAGCCGAGAGTTTTGAAAAATCCCCCTCTCTGTCCTCTCTTATCGATAAATCATAATCCCCTTCTATTATTTTCTTCGCACCCATATTAAGCATTCTTATCTTATCATAAAGATAGCCATATTGAATATAATTCAGCAGGAAAAATAAAACCCCAATACCGGCAAATATAAAAATTACACTCAGATTCTCCTTCCATGCAGATTTATCTATGTACGGAAAAAGTTCATTTTCCAATTCTTCATTCAACCCATACTGGGCCAAAATATGCTCTCCCTTTTTGGCTTCACTTTCATCTGTCCCGGCTGTAATGGCAGGTATTATTTCCCTGGCAATTTCAGGATTATATCTGTACACCCTGTAGGTTACAGCTCCAAAAGTCCGCACATAATCCCTTTTAAGATTATAATGATATATCTTTAAATTTAGAAGCACCGCTGTCATAAACAATACATCCAAAATCAAGAGAACTGCAGTGCTCTTTCTGATTTCCGGATTTACAAAATATCTTCTCATATTCATTACTCCTTGATGACCTCTTTATCCCACATATAGCCCAGTCCCCTCTGTGTAACTATGTATTTGGGATCCTGAGGATTATCCTCTATCTTTTCCCGCATTCTTTTTATATAAACCGACAGCGTGTTTTCATCAAAAAAAGATCTTTCACCTTCAATGAGTCTGTTCAATATTTCATTCCTTTTCATGGAAGTTCTGGGGCTGTTTAAAAATATCAGCAGCAGTTTATATTCCTGAGCCGTAAGCGTGACTTTTTTTCCATTTTTTCTCACCTGGGCACTGGCAGTATCCACAGTTATGTCCCCGCTTTGGAATCTGCTCCCCGAAGATTCACTCTTATAATTTCTTCTTATTATGGCCTTTATCCTGGATAAAAATTCCCTCACTCCAAATGGTTTGGTTATATAGTCATCCCCTCCTATTTCCAGCCCAAGCACAATATTTACCTCATCGTCAAGGGCAGTTAAAAATACGATTGGTACGTCACTTTTGCTTCTTATGTGCCTGCATAGATCATATCCGCTTCCATCGGGCAGATTTATATCCAGAATCACAAGGTGAAATTTTTTATTTTCCATAATTTCCTCTGTATCTTTAACTGTTGATACCGTAAAGACTTCATAACCCTCGTCCTTTAAAGCAAACTCTATTCCCGCTGCAAGAGCACTGTCATCCTCCACCAATAACAATTTATACATTGATTTCTACCTCTTTATCAATATTTTATACAACACAAGTATAACATATCAGACGGATTCATACTTGCAATAGGATAAAGCTGCAAGAATTAAAAACAGCGGAACGGCGGCAGCCGATGAAATAATCATTACATATGGCGACCAGAAACTATAAGAGCCCATCCTGAGAAAATTAAGTTCCACGAGGTTAACGCCGAAACTGTTTCCAATACCTGCTCCTCCGGATGGCAGAATCATCCTAATCCAGTTCACTACATTGCTCCCTGAAATGGAGGAAAGTATGAGAGGCATCAGGCAGAATACAACGGCTATTATCATGGAATTCACTGTATTCCTGCATCTTGCGGACAGAAACAGCGTAAAGCTGACAGTGGCAAGAAGTGTAAGCATACCTGCTGCTGCAGTGATCACCTCAAATTGACCTACATCTATAGAAGGAAGGCAGATGGCCGTCACACTTTGAATTGAAGTTTTCAAACTTTCCCACCCAAATGCACTGTTTTCAATGAAAAGAAAAATGGATATACACACCGCAAATGTTATACCGCAGATCAAAACAGCAGAAATTATTTTGGACACGGCAAGCTTTTTCCTGCCGTATTTGGTACATCTGAGTATATTGTCCGCCCCAGTCTGGTATTCTGCAGAAAATACGGGTGCAGTGATAAACGTACACAGAAATACCAGAAGGAAAATTAATATGATAAGGTAATCCGCTGCCGCGCTGCTTCCAAAACCATATATGAATTTAAAGGGCTTATTCACCTTTTCATAAAGTGCAAGAGCCTGTTTTTGGGCCGAAGGCTGAGTGACCCTGCTTTTTATCTGCCAGGTGTATTTTTTATAAAAATTTTCTGCAGCTTCTCCTGGAGAGATTTTGCTTAAATCAGCAGGTGTTTTTGTCTGTGGATCTGCATAGACACTCTCAAGTCTGTCTATTATATGTCGAAATGGAAGTATCTTTTTATCAAGGATATCCTGGGGAATACTGTCTTCATAAATGCTTCCGTACTGTTTCGAAATTTCCTGGTAATTTTTAACTGGCTTCTGTATTTTGTCCTGTGTGATGTCTCCCTGAACTGTATTTTTCTTCATAATCCGTACTGCCTTTATTCCTGAAGCCGTGACACTTTCTCCATTCTTGTCTACATAACTATAATGGACAAAAGATATGGGAAAATAGGCCATGATCCCCGAGATCAAAATGGCAGCTAGAAGTAAAATCCAGGTGGAACGGGTCTTCAACACTCTTTTTAATTCCAAACGGAGAATATTCATATCAAATCTCCTCCTTCTCCGATTTGTCCTGGGGAAAAAGCCACAGATACAGATCTTCGAGTCTGGGGACGGCAGGTTTTGAATTGGGTATGTCCGGGCTGGCCGACAAATACCTTATGGAAAGATTTCCGTCTTTTTCATTTAATACATTTACAATACGGGTATTTCTTTCACAGCGGTCAAGCTGATCCGGAGATATTATGCTTTCCCATACCCTACCTTCAACAGCTTTTACAAGCTCTCCGGTAGATCCTGTCGAGATGATTTTTCCATCTTTCATGACAGCGTTGCAGGTGGCAATGTATTCTACATCGGATACAATGTGTGTGGAAATCAGTACAATACGGTTTTGTGCAAACTCGGAAATAAACTTGCGGAACTTAACACGCTCTCCAGGATCAAGTCCGCTGGTGGGTTCATCCAAAATCAGTATTTCCGGATCATTCAAAAAAGCCTGTGCAATACCTACACGTCTTTTCATTCCTCCTGAAAGTTTGAAGATTTTCTTTTTTCTAACATCTGTTAGATTGAGTACCCGGAGCAATTCATCTATTTTTGATTTTGTACGGTTTTTACTGAGACCTTTTAAAGCTGAAATATACTCCAGATAATCCAATACCGTGAATTCCGGATAAAAGCCGAAATCCTGGGGCAAATAACCCAAAATATCACGGTAGGCTTCTCCAAGTGCACCAATTTCAATTCCGTCATATAATATTTTTCCGGAAGTCGGCGGTGCAATACCCACTGCCATTTTTATCAATGTGGTCTTTCCGGCACCGTTTGCGCCGAGAAGCCCCCATACACCGGGAGATATATTTAAACTCACACTGTCAACGGCAATTTTGTCTTTATATTGCTTTGTCAAATTACAGATTTCAAGATTCATCTATATCACTCCAATATGAAAATAAATTGATTAAACGGGAAAATAGGCAGCTGTCTCACCGGATCCCCTTATTAACTTGCATATCTGAAAAACAACAACTGCCGCAAAAAAAGCACTCAGTGCGATCCATCCCTTTAAGGATGTACGGTAGTAGATCTGGGGCACCATATTGTGAAACAGGTACTGCAGAGGCAGCATAAGGAGGCAGAAAACTTCACAGGTAAACACTTTGTACTGCCCGCGGCTGTGTCCAAAAATGAAGATACATCCGCAGAAGGATATCAAAAACGGCGCCAGCAGATAAAATACTATAAAAGTACCGGAAATCCCTGCCTTATCCAGTACGGTTAGAGCAGTAAAAAGCAAGAAAATACCATCACCCAAGGAGATTATGATAAGTTTGCTTGACAATGCCCTGGAAGTTGACATAAGTGTAGCTGCTTCTACTTCATGCATCTTGTATTTATATGACCTGTACAAAAATGGCAGGCCGGTCATAGTTATAAAAATTGCACACAGGCAGAGCAGATCCGGAGTATGACGGCTTATGATATATTTAAAATCATCTTTAAAAATCGCAGTGAGAAACAGCCAGATTAAAATAAGCACTATACCTTGAAAGATCCATATTTTTTTACCCATAAACGAAACTTGACGAAGTAAAAATTCCAGATATCCAATTTGCTTTCTTGAACTGTGTTTTTGATACTCTTTTTCTGCCAGAATGGCAGTTTTTTCAACTTGTTCTCTGCGGCATACAGGAGGTTTATCAAGTGCATTTTTCAAATACAGCTTCAATTTCCTATTCATGATTTTCTTCTCCCTTCTTCATACTTTTCCTAATCTGTTTCAGTGCCGATCTCAGGCGGGATTGTACAGTCCGCAGATGAATGTTTTCCATTTCCGCAATTTCCCTCAGGGATAAGTCCTGGGCAAAGCGCAGCAGTACAATTTCCCTATATTTTTTAGGTAATTTCCATACCAGTTCTTTCAGATCCGCATAAGATTCCGCCTCGGAAAATCCCTTTTCCACGTAGGGAAGATCCCCGGAAAGGGAATCCGCTTTCTTTTTCCGCCAGATATCTATACATACATTGGAAGCTATTTTATAGATATAGGATTTGAACTTTCCGCTGTGAATATATTTCCCAAAATAACGCACTGCTTTTAGAAAGGTTTCCTGAGTGGCATCCTCTGCTGTCTGACGGTTTGACGTATGCCAGAGGCAGTACCTGAATATATCCGGATAATAAAGTTCAATTAACTCATTTAGACAAGCCATGTCCTCATTTTTAATTTTCTGCAGTACCCTGCCCTTGTGAATCATCCTGTATCCTCCTAAACTACCTGCAAAACCATCTCTATAATATATAACGTTTTAAAATACCAAAATGATTTAAAAGTTATCAAATCATCTATATCAGTAGCACGCATATTTAAAAGCTGACTCAATTCGATTGCCGGTGAAAAAAGCAGCCCCGTGTACGTAACTTTCAAGGCTGAGCAACTGTTCCTGACATATCCTTATCATATATAACGATTTTGAAACATCAAACACTTCAGCAAAATTGCAAACAGTGTACAATCCACCGGGAATTGTACACTGCCAACTGAAAATTGTAAATCTAATTGTGCATTGTAAACTGTCAATTGTAAATTGTTAATAGTCTTCTCTTATCGTATCGATGAGATTTCCCCTGTTTATCCTCGAAAGAGGTGAAAGCACGGAAAGATATCCTATGATTATAGCTGCAGCGGCCGCAATTGCTATTCCGCTCCAGGGAACCTGCCAGCTGAACTCTCTCACCTTGACCGTTCCCCTATACATCATATAGGAAAGACCGCAGGATATTATCGAGCCGTATATGGTTCCAATAATCGCATATAAAAAGCCTTCCAGAACTATCATCTTCTTAAGCCCCTTCTTAGTGAGACCTATGGCCTTCAAGATGGCAAATTCTCTTCTTCTTAGTATCACATTGGTAGTAAGGGTGTTTATGATATTTACACTTCCTATGAGTGACACAACTACCACAAATCCATATATAAGTATCTCGATCATTAAAATGACAGATTTCTGATTCCTGTTTTGATCAAGGTTGTTTATCAAATTCAGTGAAGGATCAGATTTTATAATATTTTCTATCTGGCTTTTTGCGGCATCCTCATTTTTTATATCCTTAATGCTGATATCAACTCCCACCGGTTTTATGTCACCTATCCCGGTAAGTTTCTCCGCCACTTCCCTCGTTGTTATCAATTTTGGCCCATTTTGTCCATATAAATCAAATGGCTCATCTTTGAGAACCGCCAGCACTTTCACTTTTTTGATACTGCCGCTGTTTTTAGCCGATTCCCTGTAACTGTTCGTAATATTACCATTGTCCGCCGACGTAGTGCTCGTTTTTCCGCTGTATTTCAGTACTACTTCATCTCCAGTTTTTATGTTTGCCACCGGTCCAACATAGGTTTCCTTTTCTTTTCTATCATAAACCAAGTTTTTACCTACTAGAATAACACCATTTTCCTCATTTAATTTATTTGAATCTATACTGCCGGACTGCAAATATTTTTTTGAAGCATCCAGTGCATTTTGGTCATATACAGTGACAGTCCCATTTACCGGAATTTTTTTCCCGCCTTCCACATCTACAGCTTTGCCATACACCCCGTTTATAGATTTTACTGCTTCTACCTCCCTGCTTTTGTCTATGAATTCAGCAAAATTATATTCATTGTACTTTTTGTACATCTCACTCACCAAATTTAGCCTGCTCAGATCCTCTACAATTTGATCTTCTACAAAACCGTCCCTTCTATCTGACTCAACAGAAAAATGTATGTTCTTGGACTCATTTACATTATCCGTCATATTAAAAGCCATATCCATAAAGGACTTGAAAGTTACAAAAAGCACCACACTTATAGCTATGGAAAATACGGTTATTCTGTACCTTTTTCTGTTTCTCTTTATATTCTTGTAAGCCATCTCGCCCTCAAACTTGAAGAGCTTTCCGACAATTACATTTTTTCTCCTCTTTATCTTTTCCTTTACAATAGCTGTCCTCCCGCTTATGGCGGACAGTGGAGAAATTTTCCCGGCAAACAGTGCAGGCAGCAGTGCGGATATATATATGGCCGCTATTGAAACCGCAGCACTTATAAGCATGACCACAGGTGATATGGATACTTTCATTATGGAAACCATGTCCCCGCCAATTACCCTAAAAACAAAATTTATGGTGAAAATGGCTATAATACCGCATATAAGGCCCAGTGGAACACCTATGACTGAAAGTATCGACGCCTCCCTGAGTACTATTTTCCTAATCTGCGCAGGAGTGGCACCTATTGCCCTCAAGAGTCCGAACTGCCTCATTCTCTCCACTACGCTTATCTGAAAAGAATTGTATATCACTGCAATTGCTGCAACAAGCACTATACCTATTACAATTGCCACTGTGGAATACATCTGTGAAATTCCTGACTTTCCACTTCCTCCTCCTTCTACATCTATGAGCGGGGAATTGTTCACAACAGAGGCAGTTGCCCTGCCGTTGAACTCCATTGTCTTGCTTTTCGGCAGACCGTCCAGTTCTGAAACCGCCTTTTTCAAATTTGTCTTGGAGCTTATTTCCACAAGCAGCACTGATTTTTGCCTGTCAATATTTTTGTCCTTGTATAAAAATCCGCCTCTTTTTTGGACTTGACTTCCTACATTGTCCTGAAGTATTCCCACCAATGTAAATTCCCGGCCGTCAAGCTTTATCTCATCGCCTAATTTTGCATCCCCATCAATGTACCTGAGTACCCAGTTCTCCACAGCTGCCTCTTTTGAATTCCGTGGAAATCTTCCTGATTTTATTTTATAGTGAAGAAGTTCCAATGCGCTGTCCGAAGCTGAAATAGGACTTACACTTACATCTTTATTTATTTTTACATCCTTTTCCTGCATGCAAAGACCGCTGCGCGAAATTTTGGGATTGCCGGCCACTTTGGAAACAACATCTTTATCCGGAGCTTTATACATAACGTGCCAGGAGCCGTACTTATTTTTTACATTTTCAATTTCGGCATTCTGCATACTTATAATAAAAAAACCTATAGTGCATATAAGTGCAGCAGACAGCACTATTCCTATGATAGTGAGGATACTTCTCTTTTTATTGAATCTAATGTATTTTCCCGTAAGCTTTTTATAACTCGTAATCATATCAATCGACGCCCCTCCCCCTAGTTCTCCTGCAGGTACTTGTCTGAAATTATCTGTCCATCCTGAATGGTAACTATTCTATCTGCCGTAGACGCTATGTTTATATCATGGGTAATAAGTACAAGAGTTTGATTATACTTTTTAGCCGTGTATTTTAAAAGTTCAACAACTTCCTTAGAATTCTTGCTGTCAAGATTTCCTGTAGGTTCATCTGCAAGTATTATAGATGGCTTGTTTAAAAGAGCCCTGCCAATTGACACCCTCTGTTGCTGTCCTCCTGACAGTTCAGAAGGAAGATGTCTTCTCCTGTCTTCAAGTCCAAGCATTTTTATAATTTCATTCAGATATACTTCATCTACCTTGTCATTGTCCAGAAGTGCCGGAAGCGATATATTTTCTTCCACATCCAGAACAGGTATTAAATTAAAAAATTGAAACACAAATCCTATCTTTCTCCGTCTGAATACAGCAAGCCTGTTTTCTTTGTAATTGTAGATATTCTCTCCATCAATCATAACTTTCCCTGAAGTAGGCCTATCAAGTCCACCCAAAAGGTGTAAAAGAGTACTTTTACCTGAACCTGAAGCACCTACAATTGCTACAAATTCTCCCTTATTTACGGATAAATTTATATTTTTAAGAGCTTCTACCTTATTTTCTCCTTTTCCATACGTCTTAAATAAATTTTCTACCTTGAGTATTTCCATTTTACACTCCCTCCTCTATTTAAATTATAGACAGATTTCATTTAAGACTCCATGTCTGCTGTCTTACAAAGTAAAATTCTATCTTACAGTTTTGTAATTTTTAAAAATCTGCATAAGTTATTGACAATTTTCTTTAATCAGTGATATAATTTTAAAAAATAAATATTTTTAAATGCTGTGAAAAGAAATAGTAGGTATTTTGGATTTCAAGAGAGAAGTTGGCAGGTGTGAAACTTTAATGAAGAAATGTTGAACCAGTCTTGGAGCTGTGAATCGAACATATATTAAGTAGACTTCATTGGAATTCCCCCGTTATATGGGAAACAGTATCAAGAATTATCTTTGTACTGAGCAAGCGCAGTTCACACTGAATTTAGGTGGTAACACGGAAATCATTCGCCCTAAGTTGATTTAAATCAACTTGGGGCTTTTTATTATCATAAAGTGATTCTCACGTTCGCCCTTATTTTACTTCTAGGAAACAAGAAATGCCAAGAATTTTAAAAATTACAGCAAGAATACAGAAAGGATTTGACACATAATGGATCTTATTAAAAATCGCATAGTAGTCAAAGTAGGTACATCCACACTGACAAATGAAAATGGTAAAATAAATTTACGGCGTATTGACAAATTGGCACAGGTTCTATCAGGTCTGCAGAATTTAGGATATGAAATAGTTCTTGTTTCATCAGGTGCTATTGCCGTGGGAACAAATAAAATGAGACTGGCCGGGCGTCCGAAAAAGCTTAGGATAAAACAGGCAGCAGCAGCTGTAGGTCAATGTGAACTCATGCATATCTATGATAAATTTTTCAGTGAATACGGCAAAATTGTTGCCCAAATACTTCTCAGCGAAGAAGATGTGGAAGATGAAGGAAAAAAGTCCAATCTTATAAATACATTTTACTCTCTTTTGGAAAGAGATATTATTCCCATAGTAAATGAAAATGACTCTGTAAGCTATAGAGAAATTGAATCAAGTCAGAAAATATTCGGTGACAACGATACACTTTCTGCAGTAGTGGCCGTGCTCTGCAGGGCAAAAAAATTGGTTCTCATGTCAGATATAAATGGACTTTATGAAAGCGATCCGAGGGAAAATCCCGATGCAAGGCTTATTCCAGAAGTAAACGGCATCGATGAAAATATCCGTAAACTTGCAAAGGGCTCCGGTTCAAACCGCGGTACCGGTGGAATGATCACAAAACTCGACGCAGCTCAAATTGCAACCTCACACGGCATAGACATGATTATAACTAACGGTCAGAGATTAAAAGATCTATACGATATTGTTGAAGACAAACCAATAGGAACTCTATTTATTAGAAGAAAATGATCTTAAATGACATAACAGCTGCAGTATATACGCCGTATATACTGCAGCTGCCTCACATTGTATATCAGCTTTTCAAAGCTGCAAAAAATAGACTTACCAGAAAAGTTATCATGGAAAATATCACTGCTATAACTAAAAAACTTGTTATTACCATATTGTACTTTATAAGATTAATTTCCTGTATATATTTTGACAATCCAAAAATATTCAATATAAGCAGTATGAAAAATATAGCTGTAAGTCCAATTGACGCACCTTTTATATCGGCCAGACTCAACGATATATGAGAAGATATACATATAGATATAAATAGGAATATATAAAAATAGGGATTTTGAAAATTTTCAGCTGAAAAAATACTCTTTACAAGTCCAATATAGGAATACAGCATTCCTGTCACTGTGGATTTATTTATAGTTTCCAGATGAATGTTCCCCATCAAAATATTTATAAAATTACTATAGGTCTGGGGAATAATTACATGCATAAGTGCGATCATACAGGCAATACCCCCAAATATCGGAGCTATCCCTATAAAAAAATTTCCAACCTGCTGATAAATGCTGCTTTGATTATAGCTGTGCTCCACATACCCCATGACGCCATTGGCATCCGGTTTTTGAAGCAATTTAATGGCAGTAATCCTATGTCCGAACAGCAGTGCAGCTATTCCATGGCTTAATTCATGTACAGGCACTCCTATAAAACCAGTTACCATCACCGCTCCACTTCCAAGTCCCCTTTGAAAATTTATCAGCGAACAATTTCTGAGCATACCCAAAAGAAAGCCAACCAATATCACCATACCTGTCAAATTGACAGTCTCCACACAGGTCTTAACAAACAGCTGTATCAAAAGTTTCAAATTTCATCATCTTTCTTTCTGTTTTCATATATCAATGGGAACCCGCCAGCTTATCCAAAATTTTTCTCAGAAACGGAGTCTTTACTTCAATTGCCTTCTTAGGACACATTTCCTGACAGCAGTAGCATCTGATACATTTATCATAGTCATACTTAGGAGGGGTTCCTTTTTCTTTATCAAGTTTTATGGCCTTTCCCTCCACAGGACAGCTTTTCACGCATATGCCGCAGCGGATGCATTTTTTCTCCACTACATAAGGCCTTTGCCTTATGAGTTTCATAAGCCATTCAACTCTATGAAATCCCGCCTTTTTAATATCTCCACGGTAGACATCAAAATCCGGTTTTCCATATTGTTTCACAATCTCCTCTATTGATTTCTCACCTTCGGGAGTTATAATTTCTATATTGTCATCATGACAATTTCCAAGTCCCCAGGCTTCCCCATTTACATTGGTCGGAACCGACTCCGGATTCAGGTGAATGAGCCTGCAGAAAACACTGTCAAGAGCCACCGGATCCTGGGATATTAAAATTACATTCATTTTAACAGGGCTTCCAGATGAAGGCCCGTTACCCTCCATGGCAACAATTCCATCCATAATATGGAGTCTTGGTTTTATCATGACATGAAGATCACAGAGCATTTTTGCAAATCTATCCGCGCTTGGATATCTTGCATGGCTCAATCCCTTGTTAAAACCATATACACAGCCAAACATATTTTTTACCGCACCAGTAATGCGCTGCAGTGCATGAGTTTTCATCTTACATACATTTATAATTGCATCAGCTTCCATGACTCCCCTGCTCATTATAAATTCCTTTGCAACTTTCCCCTGTGGGAAGCTTACTTTTTCTCCCTGATTAAAATCAGCCTGCTCAATTTCAAATTCTTTCGCTGCCGCAGCAATTCCGGAAGCTTTGGATGCCTTTAGGGGATTCCCATTTCCAGGTGAATCTCCATAAAAAATTTTATTGTACCCGTCTTCCCTCAAAATCCTTGCCACCGACCTGAATACAGATGGATGAGTTGTTATAGCCTGATCCGGTGCTGCCCTCTTCAAGAGATTGGGTTTTAAAAGAATTTTTTCTTCTTTCCCCACAAATTTTTCTATCCCACCCAGAAGATCCAGCCCTTCTCTGACAGTTTTATACACTTTGTCCTCGTCATAATCAGTACATTGAAGCAGTGCAACCCTGCTTTTTCCCAAATTACAATTTTTCATTCTTACACCTCATAATAAAATCTTCTACTTTTAAAATCAATTTCTCTGTTGTTTTCCATATCATAATACACACTGTAATTATAACATTATTTTTGCAGAAAATTTGATTGTCAATATACTTTGAGCAAAAAAGTATTGACTTATTTGTACTTTGAAGTTATACTTGTGACTTGAAAGTCATATGACTTTCAAGTCACAAAATCAGGAGGTGACATGGTGCCTAAAAAAACTTTTTTCAATCTGGAAGAAAAAAAACAGGATAAAATAATAAGATCCGCCATAAGCGAATTCACAAAATATGGTTTTGAAAGGGCGAAGATGGATACAATAGCTAAAAATGCAAATGTGTCAAAAGGCAGCATGTATCAGTATTTCGACAATAAGGAAGAATTATTTCTCTTTTCGGTAAAATGGTCAATAGACTTATTTTATAAAAGATATGGAAGATACCTTAATTTAAAAAAGGATATGAATATTTTTGATTTATTTTACAAAGATGCTAAAATCATATGGTCTCAGATGATGGAAGAAAGAGATATGGTCATATTTATCCAGGATGTGCTCCTTGGAAAATACAAAAATTTAACGGACAAATCAATGTCCTATATAATGGATATGGTAAACAAAAACACACTCAATATGATTCAAAACGGCAAAAGAAACGGATCTATAAGAAAAGACATAGACGACAATCTTCTTCTAATTTTTATCACGGGGGTGTCTCTCAAATTTAAAGAACACATGATGAACAGCGCAAGAACGCAGGGAAAGGATATAGTCGACGAAGGTTTTGAAGAAAATGAAAGGGAAATCAAATCCATGATTGAACTTTTAAAAAATGGAATGGGGGAAAATAGATGTTTATTCAGGTAAATAATTTGAAAAAGAGCTACAAAACAGGTACTGTAACTACCCACGTATTAAATGGAATAAATTTGTCTCTCGACAGAGGAAAAATCGGAACAATCCTCGGCCCGTCCGGCTCCGGAAAATCCACACTTCTAAATATAATAGGCGGACTTGATCACTGCGACTCCGGATCCGTTATAATAGACAATAACGAGGTTACCAAACTTTCCGACAAAGATCTCACGGACTACAGAAGAAACAAAATAGGATTCATATTTCAATTCTACAATCTGATACCACAGCTCACCGCAGGTGAAAACATTGAAGTTGTTTCCAATATAAGCAAAACCCCTCTGTCCATAGACGAAATCTTAAAGGATGTGGGAATGCTTGATAAAAAGTATAGATTCCCAAATGAACTGAGCGGTGGAGAACAGCAGAGGGTCGCAATTGCAAGGGCATTAGTTAAGAATCCAACTCTTCTTTTATGTGATGAGCCCACAGGTGCACTGGACTTTTCAACTTCAAGGGAAATATTGAAACTGCTTCAGAAAATCAACAGAAACTTCAACACCACTATACTTATGATAACTCACAACGAAGCCATAGGTTCCATGTCCAACAGAATCTATAAGGTAAGAAACGGGAAAATCATCGAGGACAAAATAAATGAAAATATTGTTCCTGCAGAAAGGATTGAATGGTAATGGTAATCAATAAAAAAGTCAAAAGAACTATGCTGGAAAATAGATCTCAATACCTAGGTTCTTTCCTGCTCATTGTTTTGAGCTGTCTTCTTTTTACCATGTTCAATTTACTTTCCTATAATATGTCTCACATATCCTCCTCCTTTGAAAAAAACTACAACCAGGAAGACGCAAATTTCATGGTAAATAAAAAAATAGACAATGTATCTGCCCTGGAAACAAAGTTCAACATGAATATGGAAGAAACAAAGACATTGGATTACCCGGTATCAGCTCAAAAAACTCTGAGAATATTCAGTGAAAATATAAAAATAGACATCCCTGCAATTATAAAAGGAAATAATTTAAAAGGAGGCGACATCCTGATCGATCCTGCCTATGCTAAAGCAAACAAACTCAATATAGGCAATCATATGAACATCTACGGTAAATCCTTTAAAATATCAGGGTTTATGTCCCTGCCAAATTATATATACCCTCTCAAATCGGAAACTGACATAGTTAACAATCCAAACAATTTTGGAATTGCAGTGATAAGCAAAAATGATTTCAGAAAACTTAAAGGCAGCAGTTTTTACGCTGTAAAATTCAACAAGAGCAGCAGTAATTTGAACTCCAAGATGTCGGATCTCAAGAAATATTTAAAGAACAGCCATGCGATAATACTGAATTGGACAAATATCGATGAAAATCCGAGAGTAACTTACATGGATGCAAAACTGAGCAGTATAAACAAGATGTCTTCTTCTACACCAATGGCCATATTGCTCATAACCTGCATGCTCATAGGAATCGTCCTCTGGAGAATGCTCAAGAAAGAATCTACAATTATAGGGACCCTCTATGCTCTCGGCTATACCAAATTGGAAATTACAGGGCATTATCTGCTGTACCCGCTGTCCATTGCAGCAGCTGGAGGAATCATAGGAACTGCACTTGGAGCCCTTGCTTCAAAACCAATGGTTTCACTTATGCTTGACTATTTCAACATGCCAATGAATTCCATGAACTTCACTGCAAAATACATCACAGCAAGTATTCTTTTACCTATAGTATTTTTAGGCATCTGCAGTTATTTTGTAATAAGAAACAGCCTAAAGTATTCTCCGGTACAACTTATGAGAAACAGCTGTGGAAAAAATGAGGTGAATTTTATGGAAGCAAATTTAAAGCTCGACAGATTGAAATTTCCAACGAAATTCAAGATCAGGGAGCAGCTTAGAAACATTCCAAGAAGTGTATTTCTCCTGCTGGGAGTTACACTTGCAACCATGTTTTTGCTTTTCGGGTTTACTGCCAAAAGTTCCATGGACTACCTTATGAAAAATTCATTCAATGAAGCTTTTAAATACAATTACACCTATATTTTCAATTCCATTCAAAATGGAAAACCTGAATCAGGCGAGGCTTTCTGTGAAATTCCCCTGAGTTTGAAATCCAACAGCAAAATGAGCCTTACAGCATATGGAATAAATCCGGATTCAAGATACATTTCATTAAAAAATAAATCTGGAAACAGTTTGGACAAAAACAGGATTATCATTACAAAACCGCTTGCCGACAAGCTTGGATTAAAACCCAACGGCACGCTGCACGTAATAAACAAGCTGGATTCCAAGGAATACAGCATAAAAATAGATGAAATTGCAGAAAGCTACCTGGGACAGTATGTATATATGCCCATAGAAGAATTCAACCAGATGTTCGGATATCAGCCCAAAAGCTACATGGGCCTGTGGAGCAGTAATAAGCTGCAAATTCCGGAAAACAAGCTTCTGACCACTGTTACAACCGATGACGTGAAGGGGGCAGTAGACTCAATGATACAGCCGCTGCAAATTTCCATAGGAACCATATCCGTTATATCTTTTATAATAGGTCTTATAGTCATATATGTGGTAACTTCACTCATTATAGAAGAAAACAAAAAAAACATAGGCATCATGAGAATACTCGGCTATAGGAAAAAAGAAATTTACTCGCTTGTGTTAAACAGTTCGTCACTTATAGTAATAACAGGTTACACCCTGGGAGTACCGCTTATCCATATGTTTTTAAGTTCACTGCTCAATTCCGTAACCAAAGACATGACTATATTCTTTCCCATGACTGTAAATTACTTCTATATCCTTCTGGGATTTGTTATAATATACTTTACCTACGAGCTGTCCAAAGTTCTAAGTAAGAGAAAGGTCAATGGCATTTCCATGACCGACTCTTTAAAATCGGAATCCGAATAGAAATAACCGGGCGGCTACACGAACTCAATTGTGCCGCCGCCCTTAATACAATCATGTCACTAACATGAGCATCCACATGTAGCTATTGCTCCTAGCGTCGCATTGTTGACAGAAATAGTCCCTGCAGTAACTGTAGTAGTAACAACTACGCTGTAAGTGCAGCATCCTTTATCACAACTGCAATCACAATCACAGGTAAAAAATGAAAATGTGTCAGAACCTACAGCTACAGGCTCGTAAATCCATGATGGTCCGATTGGTATAGGATTAAGTTGATTTTCACATTGTTTATACACTTGAAAGCTCAAAGTACCGGTAATAGCTGCCACAGTAACCAAATTACTTGCAAATTCCAGTTTTACACATGGATTACGCAATTTTGATGTATCTAAAGTAACACTAGCAACTGTAAAATCGCTTGAAACTGTAACAAGCGGCAGTGTAGTAGATCTAGGGCACCCACACTTTATAATAGTTTCACATATTTTTTTATCATTTTCACGACAATCGTAGTAATCATTCTGCTTATCATTCTTATTGCACGGATCACAATTGTCTCTATAATATCTTGACATAGAATTCATAAAAGAAATCCTCCTTTTTATATTCTGGGTAATATAATATACAGTATTGTCATTAGCTTCTACTATAATATATGATGTGATTGGAAAAAGGTGATGGCAGTTAAAATTATTTTGAAATTTTAGAAATAAAAAGAGCCGATGTGAAATCATCAGCTCTTTTATAAACTATGCATTTTTCTTCAACAATTCAGCTGCAAAATTTTCTGCCGCCTTCACGTCGTCTTCATTTGGCCTTCCCTTGGCCAATCCTCCAAAAACCTTAAAAGGTCCAAATGTATCAAAGCCCTTGCAGGCAAAACTTCCAATTACGTCAAAGCCTTTCTTTTCAAGTTTGTTTTTAAGTGAGTCATTGAAGCCCTTACTACCCTGTCCGCTGGTGGAAAAAACAAAGGCCTTTTTATTCTCAACATTTTCAAACTGATCCACGAGATTCAATATGCTCTTGTGGAATTTCCCGTAAAATATCCCGGATCCAAAACCTATCAAATCATATTTGTCAAGTTCGCTTGTATTTACTTCCTCTGCGCTCATTATATCGCCCTTCAGCACCTGATTGATCTTCTTTGCAATCTTCTCCGTGTTCTTGTGTTCCACAGACTTGTAAATTATCAAACTATTCACTTTACACCAATCCTTTCATAATTATAGTATGTACTTCTACATTTAAAAAAATCGGTCGATAATCTGTAATATCCTAACACTTTTAGGATTCATTACATATTATATACTAATATATTTTATAGAGGTGATTTTATGAGCAATATAAGGCCCGAAACTTTTGATTTCAAATCAGTTAAAGGTATCACGGCAAAACAGCTGGATGAACATTACAAACTGTATCTGGGATATGTAACCATACTGAATAAAATTTGGAACACCCCTTATGCAGCCGCAAACTTTAGAGACAGCAATTCAACTTATTCAGCAATGCGAAGCTTAAAACGCGGCGAAACATATGCCCTGGATGGTGTGAAACTTCATAATCTTTATTTTGAAAACATGACCGGCGGCAGCAACTCACCACAGGGTCCTGTCTTCAATGCTATAGAAAACCAATTTTCTTCTTATGATAATTTTATATCATATCTTACAGATGTAGGATTATCAGTCAGGGGCTGGGCAGTACTATCCATTGATTCTCTGGACAATAAACTCCATATAATAGGAAGTGATTCCCACGACAATGGAGCAGTGTGGCTTTCCTGTCCCATATTAGTCATGGATGTTTACGAGCATGCTTATTTCATGGATTTTGGAACGGACAGGAAAAAATATATTTCCACATTTATTCAAAATATAAACTGGAAGGTTTTAAACAACAGATTCAAAAAGTACATTTCCTCCATACAATACATGAATATACAGCCCTTTAGGCAGTGCCCCTTCAGGTATTTTTAAAAATTAATTCAGTGTTTACTCTTTATTTTTCTTATATTCAGCAATCTCTCCTTCACTTTTTTTTCAAAACCTTCATCAGAGGGAAAATAATACTGTCTATCTCTCAAATTATCTGGCAGACATTGCATGTCTGTCGTTTTTTCTGCAAAATTATGGGCATATTTGTATCCCTTTCCATACCCTAAATCATGCATCAGTTTTGTAGGTGCATTTCTCAGATGAAGTGGGACTCCCTGGGAAATAGTATCAAGTGCATCTTTTTTTGCACTATTATATGCCCTATAGAGAGAATTCGACTTCGGAGCGGATGACATGTAAACTACAGCTTCCGTAAGGTTCACACTGCACTCGGGCATACCTATGAAATGGGCTGCATTATATGCGGAAACTGCCACTTCCATAGCTTTTGGATCCGCCATTCCTATATCTTCAGAGGAAAAACGTATTATCCTTCTTGCTACATAAAGAGGATCCTCCCCCGACTCCAAAATTCTGGCAAGCCAATAAACTGAAGCATCCGTGTCACTGTTTCTCATAGACTTGTGGAGGGCCGAAATGAGATTGTAATGTTCCTCACCATTTTTATCGTAGAGCAGTGTTTTCTTGCCTATACACTGCTCTATCGCCTCTTCTGTGACATTTGAAGTGCTTACATTGTCGATACAGCTCATTACGGCAATTTCCAGCACATTCAAAGCGCGCCTGGCATCCCCGTTTGAATATATGGCTATGGTCTTCAGCATATCATCTGTAATATTTACTTTTAAATATCCAAAGCCCCTTTTATCCTCTATTGCCCTTTTTAATAACTGAACAATATCACCTGTAGTAAGGGGATGAAGTACAAAAACCCTGCATCTTGACAACAGTGCAGAATTTATCTCAAAAGAGGGGTTTTCCGTAGTAGCACCTATAAGTATTACATCTCCATTTTCCACAGCAGGAAGAAAAGTATCCTGCTGTGCCTTGTTGAATCTATGAATTTCATCTACGAACAAAATTGTCCTGATACCCATTCTCCTGTTCTTTTTTGCAGCTGCCATAACTTCCTTTATCTCTTTAACGCCGGAGGTGGTAGCGCTAAAATTTATAAATTTAGCTTTGGTAGCGGAGGCAATTATCCTAGCCAAAGTGGTTTTTCCGACTCCCGGTGGGCCCCAGAATATCATCGAGCTTATATTATCCGTATATATTAAATTTCTAAGTATTTTCCCCTTTCCAAGTATGTGTTTCTGGCCAATATATTCCTCCAAATTATTAGGCCTTATTCTATCTGCCAGAGGAGAAGACACCTTTTTATCAAACATCGACCCCTGTACATAATCCATATCAAACACCTTAATTCTAAATTTAATCTATTTTTCTAATGCTGCATACGGAATAGACGACTAAAACTGCCCCTAAAACCTGGATTAAAGTCACAGACTCTCCCAGTACAAAAAAGGAAAGCAGCATTGCAGTAGGTATCTCCAAATTTTCCACTATCGAAACCTTCAAAGCCCCTATATCCTTTATTGCCGCATACAACAGAGTCAGCGGTATTATCTCACAAAACACAGCTAGAATCACAATACATACACCAAGTTTAACATTCAGTTCCCTCTCAAGTACGGTCTTTGGAGAAACAAAAACAAGCAAAAACAAAAATGAAAAAATAATCGAGTAAAAATTTATGGTAAGTGGATTTAAGCTTTTCATATTTTTTTCAGAATATATATTCATAAAAGCATAAAAAAGTGCCGATAAAAGCCCAAATATACAGCCTTTTGCAGAAAAGGCAATATTCCTGCCGGCAAGCCCCAAACTTAAAAAGCATCCTGTAAAAGCTGCGGCAAGAGCAAAAATCTTGCTGAAACCAATTCTATTTCCTTCAATAATACAGGAGTAAAGAAAAACCATTATGGGATAGGTATAAAGTAATATGGTAACCACGGAAACATCCAGATAATTAAATGCCCCATAGTAAAAAACCGTCATGAGTGTATTGCCTACTATTCCTAAGACAGCCGTATGACACAGGTTTCTTTTATTTATCCTCAAAGTATCCCTATCAATAATTGCCATGGCAAAAAACATAACAGGAATAGATACCATGTACTGTAAAAGCATTATACTCATGGAATCCATGCCTTCTGAAAAGGCAATTTTTATTATAATACCGGAAGAACCAAACAGCACAGCAGATACTGCAGCATATAGATATCCTCTTTTCATGAAGCATCTTCCCATATATTCAGATTTTCATGTAAGACACATCATTTTCAGTCCACTTCAGGAATTTTTGGAAATCCCCAGTTGAAATAACCAGCGTTGCAGTATTCACATTGGGATGAAATCCGATCTTTTCCCCTTTAAGTATGTCACTGTCAATTATCACCTTTACACATTTGCCGCTGTCATTGACCAAACCAAAGGGACTTACGGAACCGGGTTTCAGGCCCAAATATTTTTCCAGTCTTTTTTCTGAAGCAAAAGACAGCGGAGTACTTCCAACCTGTTTGGAAAGTTTTTTTAAATCTGCCCGTTTTGAATCCTTCATAACCACCAAATAGTGAATATTTCCCTTTCTATTTCTAAGGAAAAGATTTTTTGTATGATTGCCCGGGATATGTACATCCAATTTATTTACATCCTCCACGGTATAAACCGGTTTATGAGTATATTTTTCATATTTTATTCCTATTTCATTTAAAACATCATAGACCTTCTTTTCACTTTCACTGGCCACCATCTTTTTTCACTTTCCTTTCTTTTACCGCTAAAATATATTTTAATATTACTTATTATGATATCATTAAAAAGCTCATTTTCAAAATATATTTTCCTTATCAAACAATACCATATGTATTATAATAGGTAGAAGGAGGGATGAAACATGAATAAATTAAAATCCATTTCAACTTTTATATTGTGTACTGTCTTTGTATTTGCATCAAATTTTATACCATCTGAAAAAGTTTCTGCAAATACTTCAAGAATTGGCGGACAGAACAGATATGAAACTTCCATAAATATATCCCAAAATGGATGGACAAGTTCAAAATATGTAATTCTGGCTTCAGGACAGGATTATGCAGATGCACTCTGTGCAGCTCCTATTGCAAATAAGTACGGTGCACCTATACTGTTGATTCCAAATAATTCCCTGGATGAAAATGTAAAAGAAGAAATCACAAGATTAAAGGCAGATCAGATAATAGAAATGGGCGGACCCTATTCAATTTCATACAATGTGGAAAATCAGCTGAAATCCATGGGTTTGAATGTACAGCGTCTTGGAGGGGCTGACAGGTATGAAACTTCCGTAATCGCAGCTGAAGCTCTCGGTAAACCAAGTAAAGTGGCAGTAGCTTCCGGAGAAGGTTACGCAGACGCCCTTTCCATAGCACCAATAGCTGCAAGACAGGGCATGCCCATACTTCTGACAAACAAGAACGCCGTACCCGAAACCGTTGAGGAATACATAGATAGCAACAAATCCAACATACTGCAAACTTATGTTGTAGGGGGAAACGGCGTGATACCAGGCAGCACTTTGGGCTCCATACCAAATGTAATAAGAATATCCGGCATCAACAGATACGAAACCAATGTGAATGTGCTGAATAAATTCAAATCCAGCATCGACCTTGATAATGTCTATCTGTCAAGGGGAGAAGGCCCTGCGGGGAATGAATTTGCAGATGCACTCTCAGCTTCCGCACTGGCGGCAAAGAAAAACGCGCCTATTATTTTAGTAGAGGACAATTTAAATAAAAATACGAAAGATTTTATAAAAAACAACATAAGTGCCACAGCAAATATTGTAGCTGTAGGAGGTCAGATATCCGTTTCGGATTATTTGCTTACCCGTATAGAACTTATAGTACTTATTAACGGCATTGACAGCAGGCTCCAAACTATAGAGGATTCTACAGACAATCCAGATGAAAAGGATGCGGTTTTTCAGATAGTGGATAATCTAAATGACCTTATTTCAAATAAGCTGGATAACGTAAGCACAATAGTGTCCGATATAAAATCAAACAAGGAAAAAATACATGAAATCTTACAAAATCTCTCAGAAGTAGAAAGAGATGACCTTCAGAACAGAATAGATGCCGATAATATACTGCACCAGTATCTGGATACACTGCAGCAATTAATAAATGCATTGCAATGGTGATTAAATAAGCTGCCTGCCTGCTGCAGCAGCTTATCTTCCAATTAAATAGAAATTGCGTGAAATATAAAGATATTCTCATGTATTTAACGGTAAAAATCCCATTGACAACATTTTATATATTGTATTTACAACAGTTTTACTTTATAATAATTTGTAAATATATGAAGTTATGATAGAAAGAAGTAATAAATTATATCAATAAGAGAAGCAGTGGCGGGTGCAAACTGTATGATAGAATTTATGAAATACATTCTTGAACTGCAGGCTGAAATCTTCAGTAAGCCGTGCCGTTTAACTTGCGTTAAAAGTAAGAGATAAACAGCAAAGTTTTGTTTTCAAAGTAGGGTGGTACCACGATTGAGTTTCGTCCCTTAATCGCAGGTGCTTTTTTTATTCCCGCTTTAAAAATTTCAAAATTTGCCATTTGTTTAATCAGGGTGGTACCACGACTTTTTCGTCCCTCGGCCAGGGACGTTTTTTTATTATTTAATCAACAATAAATGAAGGAGATCTGTAAAAAATGAATATATCATTGATAATCATAATTCTATATATATCTGCATTATTTATAATAAGCCTTTTTGCCCGAAAAAAAGCTATAAAGGGAGGCGAAAGTTATACCCTTGCAGGAAGGCAGCTCACCACCCCGCTTGTAACCTGTTCATTGATAGGACTCGCCATAGGCGGGGCTTCTACCATAGGCGTTGCCGAACAGGCTTACAGCATAGGATTATCCGCAGGCTGGTACAATGTAGCATGGGGTACCGGCGCCATTTTGATGGGACTCCTGGTAGCAGGGAAATACAGGAAATTCAATGTAGCCACCGTTCCAGAATTACTGGGAAAATTTTATGATAAAAAGGGAAAAACCGTCTGTGTCATATGCCAGATAATCATACTTGTGGTAATCATGTCACTGCAGTACATTGCCGGCGGATCCATCTTGTCTTCATTGCTTCCAGGAGTATTCACATTAAAAACAGGCATGGTGGTAAGTGCCTGTGTGTTTATAGGAATAACTTTCATAGGTGGAATGTGGTCTGCAGGACTCTGCAATACCTTTAATGTCCCTATAAAATATACAGGAATAATACTATGCACCGTTCTGGCAGTGGCCTCTGGAGGAGGATTTGAAAACATAAAACTCAAGCTTCCTCAAAATATAGATTATTTCAGCCCCGTAAACGGCACCAGCATATGGATAATTTTAAGCTGGTTTCTCATAATGATCACACAGGTTATGTCCATGCAGGGACCTGTGCAATTGGCTTTCGCTGCCAAAGATTCAAAGGCTGCAAAAAAATCCTTTATAATAGCTGGTTTTCTCATGATTCCGATAGGATTTTTATGCGCAATAATAGGTATAGCAGCCAGAACTGCCTTCCCCAATGTGAGCGGTACTCTGGCCCTGCCCAAGATGATATTGTCATTGAATCCCGTAGCTGCAGGCCTGACTCTTGCAGCTCTCTGGGCCGCAGATGTATCCACTGCCTGCAGCCTGCTTTTGGGGGCATCCACACTTTTTACACAGGACATATACAAATCATTTATAAATCCAGGGATGAAAGAGGAAAATTCCATTATCATGAACAAGACATTTGTAATTTTAATAGGCATATTAACTTTTATACTAGCTTTGTCGATATCAGGTATATTAAAAGCTATATCGATAGGTTTGAGTTTAAGCACGGCTTTCACCATAGTGTTTATGTTTACCGTATTTGCACCGAATTTATGTAGAAAAAGCTCTGCTTTCTATACTACTTTGACAGGCATCACAGTGTTATTTTTATGGGAGCTCATACCTTCTTTCAGAATTTTTCCCCATGTGATATACATGGAATGGCTATCCTGTCTCTGTGTTTTCTTTTTAATATCATTGATTGACAAAAGAGCTATAAGCACAACTAAAATCTCCAAATCCATCAAAAATGTCATATAAAATATTAAAACTGCGGTAAAATTTACCGCAATTTTAATTGTTTTAACTAATCGACTATATCTCCCGGATTCAGAATTCCATTTGGATCAAATGCCTTTTTTATATTGTTCATAATTTCAATTTCCCTTTCAGTAAACTGAAGCGGCATATGTTTTTTTCTTGTCTTTCCGGTACCGTGCTCGGCAGTTATGGTACCTCCGTATTTCAGGGCAGTTTTGTACATCTTCTCTTTCAGTTCCTCATAGTATGAAGGCAGTCTGCCGTTTTCCCCCATGATAAAATTGTGAATATTTCCATCTGCAATATGTCCAAGAGATACTATATTGTTGTTATACTTCTCAGCCAATGCAGTTATATCGTCAAAGAAATCAGGCACGCTGGACGGTGGAACAGCTATATCAAGTGCATCCGATATATTGTCCTTATAAGGTTCATAGGCATTGCTCCTTATTTCAAGGATGTTTCTCTGTTCTTTTGCAGTTTCCGCTATAACACTGTCCACTGAATTATATTTTTCACAAATCTCCACGATTCTTTCACTATTGGAATACAGTTCATCTTCAGTCGGCTCATCAAGCATAAATATGAGATCCACAGGGGCACTGTTGTCTACAGGCCATTTACTGCCAAGCTGATCTGCAGATTTTTTTGCCACAACCCTATCCATGTACTCCACAGCAAGAGGAGTAATGCCTTCCTGCAGTATTTTGGGAACTGAATCACAGGCTTCTCTCCTCGTATTAAATGAAACTATGAGAGTTCCAGTGTATTTGTTCTTTGCATAGAGTTTCAAGGTTGCCTTTGTAATAATTCCCAGGGTCCCTTCACTCCCAATCATCATATGAAGCAGATCGTAGCCCATATTGTTCTTTATCAGTTTTCCGCCAAGAGTAACTATTTCGCCCGTCGGTAAAACCACTTCCACGGCTTTCACGTGGTTTCTCATAATTCCATGCTTTACAGCTTTCGTCCCGCCCGCATTCGTTGCAATCATACCACCTATCTGTGCCCCCTCATCTCCCGGGTGTATGGGGAAAAATAACTTGCCCTCACTTTTCAGTGCTTCCAGCAGATCTGCCAGAGTCACACCAGCTTCAACGGTTATCATCAAATTTTTTTCATCCAGCTCGACAACCTTATTGAGCCTTTCAAGGGTTAAAACTATACCTGGTTTTATCGGTATGGCACCACCTACAACTCCCGTGCCGCCCCCTCTTGTAGTCACCGGAATCAGGTTTTTGTTTGCATATTTCAATATTTGGGATATTTCTTCCGGTGAAGCAGGTTTAACTACTACAGAATCCTCCGACGCTTCGGGTCTCAAAAGTGGTTCGGTTTCATCATAGAGATAACTTTGCATCTTGGACAGATCATCCAGCACCCAGTTCTCCCCTACAATTTGTTTTAAATTTCTGATTATTTCATCTTTCATTATCCATTTACCCCCTTCTATCAATATTAGACTGCAGTTTTATTTTTGATCTCATCTATCAATTTAGGTATTATTTCATACATGTCCCCCACTATGCCATAATCGGCCACATTGAATATCGGAGCCGAGGGATCCTCATTTATTGCCACTATGAACTCCGATTCCTTCATCCCTGCCAGATGCTGCGGCGCACCTGAAATTCCACATGCTATATACAATTTGGGTTTCACCCTGTTGCCACTGTACCCGACTTGAAAGTCCTTTGAAATAAATCCGTCATCTACAACGCTTCTGCTTGCACCAACAAGTCCTCCCAGTAAATCCGCCAGCTCCTTAATCATTTTGAAATCCTCCGGCTTTTTCAACCCCTTTCCTGCTGCCACCACCACATTTGCCTCCGAGATATTGACTTCCTGATCCTTCAACTTACCTATAACTTTCACCCTGGGTTTTTGAAGCTTTACCGCATTTATTTTCACAATTTCTCCGCTATTTTGCTCATTTCTTTCTGCTTCGTCAAACTCTTTATACCTGACTGTAGACATCTGTGGATAAGTATCTGTTTTTATATGGGCCAGTATATTTTCACTAAAGGCAGGTCTTATCTGAACCAGTTTTTCGTCTTCATCTATTTTAAGTCCGGTACAATCTGCAGTAAGACCTGTATTTAATGCTGCCGCCAGTCTAGGTGCCAGTGATCTTCCAAGACTGGTAGCCCCTATAAGAAAGATCTCCGGTTTAATTTTATTGACGACCTGCTCAAGATTCATCTTGTATATTAATTCTTCAGGTCCGTCGAATACATCATCTTCTACGTAAAAGACCTTGTCCGCACCTCTGTATATCAATTCCTCAGCTTTTATTCCCCTTGGGCCGAGAAGTACACTGTATACCGGAACACCCAATTTATCTGCAAGCTCCCTGGCTTTTCCGAGGAGCTCATAGCTCACCTTGTGTATATTTCCATTTTTCTGTTCTGCAAAAACCAGTACGCCGTTATATTCCTTTTCCATATTATCAGTCCACCACCTTTTTTTCTCTAAATATACCAGCAAGTCTCTCAACTGCCTGTGAAATATTTTCCCTGTAAATTTTTCCTTCCCGTTTTGCCGCCTGCGGTACTTCTATTTTTTTTACCTTTGTAGGAGAACCTTTAAAACCAATTTCGTTTTCACTAAGATTTCCCTCCAGATCCTTAAATGTCATAACTTCTATTTCAGCTTTTCTCGCTTTCATCTTGTTTTTAAAAGACGGAAGTCTTGGAACATTTATGTCCTTTGTCACCGTAATAAGGGCCGGCAGTCTCATGCTTTTCAAATAAGTCCCCGCCCATATTTCAGAACGCACTTTGATTTCATTTTCGTCGACCCCTTCAATTTTACTTATATAACTTCCATGAGGAACATTTAAAAATTCCGCTATTTCAGGTCCAACTTGTCCTGTATCACCGTCCACAGTCTTTTCACCGGCAATTACAAGATCATACTTCCCTATCTTTTTAATTGCACCTGACAATATAGTGGATGTCGCCCTGGTATCCGATCCACCAAATTTTATGTCGCTTACAAGCACTCCTTTTGAAGCTCCCCTTGCGATACATTCCCTTAAAGCATCTTTTGCACTCGGCGGCCCCATACTTACAGCCGTTATAGTGGTGGAATCAACCTTTTCACCAATCTGTACCGCCGCTTCCAGGGCGTTTAAATCAAAAGGATTGATCTCTGTACCTGCAGATTTACGATCCACCACTCCCCTTTCGCTGTCGAATTTCACTTTTTCCATATCCGGTACCTGTTTAATTAAAACTATTATGTTCAATGTATTACCCTCCATCTTTTTTATACTGATAATGGTATTATACCATTATCAGTATATTATTTAGAAAATTTTTCAAATTTGGCATATAAAAAAACAGGCTCCTCCTTGGGGCGAGAAGTCTGTTCGCGGTACCACCCAACTTTATACTCAACTAAATAACGGCTTTTAACCGGTAAAGCCTACTTGCAATTTCAGCTTCCAACTCCAGGACGAGTTCAGCAAACTCTACTTACAGGCTTTCACCAAAAACCCTGCTCTCTTTGAAATAGAAATTATACCTACTGCTTCCCTTCACAGCTTGTCAATATCTATATAAGTTAATATAAAAAAACAGATTTCTCTATGGGGCGAGAAATCTGTTCGCGGTACCACCCAATTTTGTACTCAATCCACTAACGGCATTTGCCGGCACAGCCTACTATTATTTCAGCCTGCAACTCAAAGGCGAGTTCAACATGCATTATTTACGGTCCTTCCACCTTCTCCCGCTCTCTCT
>NZ_JBGFFE010000025.1:0-51625 GCF_041224415.1 Clostridium lapidicellarium
TCCATTTCTCATCTTAAATAACCCTACAGTAATTTTACACTAAGAATAAATTGAAAATATAGTTCATGTTGGCTTTAGCAGAAGAAATTTTATTTTAAAAATAAGTTGAACTGAGTCAAATCCTATTATATATTTCACTGAAGTGTACAAACTATTGTAGAGGAGATGATAATTTTATGTCTAGAAGAAATAGAATATTGGTCCCCGAAGCTAGAGTTGGTATGGAAAGATTAAAAATGGAAGCAGCCAGGGAATTGGCTGCAAACAACAAAAAAACCAATTCAATAAATAATTTTTCCGTAGGCGGCCAGATGGTTAAGAAAATGGTTGAAAAGTATGAAAAAAAATTGAAGTAATGTAAGGACCTCATCCTAAAAGGATGGGGCCTTATTTTAAATGTCAAAGTTTAAACGTGAAATCTTAATTAAATCTTAATTGGTTTTATAAATTTTTCTTTAGAAATAAATATTAGAATTTATATATAATAAAATTAAAAAAATGGGGAGACATTCTGCATGAAGAGAAAGTATAAAATTCTAATTATGGTGTTTATAATGTTTATTATTAGCATGATACCTTTAAGTATGCTGGCAAGACCCAATACTGCATTAAATAAAGATACTGTTGGAATTGCAGTAAAAGTGACACCGGCAAATTGGAAGGTCAGAAAAGTAAATAATCTGTCACAGTTAAGTTCAAATTTTAAAAACAACAAAGAAATAGATTTACGTTCAAAGGATTTATCGGGAGCTGATATTGATGGAAAGAAAAAAGAACTTCTAAATTCAAGTTTTGATAGTAGGACAAAATGGCCTCAAAATATAGTATCAATTTCTCTACCCGAGAAAATTATGTCATTAGGGAAAAATCCAGGACTTGGGATAAGAACTCTTCATAACTTGGGAATAAATGGGAAAAATATTGGCATTGCAATAATAGATCAG
This sequence comes from Clostridium lapidicellarium, assembly GCF_041224415.1. NCBI lineage: Bacteria > Bacillati > Bacillota > Clostridia > Eubacteriales > Clostridiaceae > Clostridium > Clostridium lapidicellarium. The sequence continues at coordinate 945 of NZ_JBGFFE010000025.1, forward strand.
CGCCTTCTTGTAAATCATGCTGAATATAAAGATAATGTCAAATCTTACGAAGAGCTTCATTGTGGGCGTGAAACTTCAATGCATGGAGCTGCAGTAGCCTCAATAGCTGTTGGCAAAAAAACAGGTATTGCTCCAAAATCTGATTTATATTATATAGGACAGGATCCTATGGATATAGCCCAGAAATCAAAAATAAATTTTAATTATACTGCGCGTGCCATAAATAGAATAATAAAACTCAATAAAAATTTACCTCAGGGTAAAAAGATAAGAGTTATTTCCATTTCAATAGGATGGAACCCGACAGATGTTGGTTATAGTGAAGTGATAAAAGCGGTGGACAGAGCTAAAAAAGAAAATATATTTGTAGTTTCATCATCACTTAAAAATACTTATGGATTTAAATTTAATGGACTTGGAAGAAACCCTTTGTCTGATCCTGATGTTTCTTCGTCTTATAATCCAGGCTTATTCTGGCAAAAAGAGTATTATGGAGGAAAATATGATTTGAATAATACACTGCTTGTTCCAATGGACTCAAGATGTACGGCAAGTCCTACAGGATGTAAGGATTATGTTTTCTACAGGGAAGGTGGTTGGAGTTGGTCAATTCCTTACATAGCAGGTGTTTATGCTCTTGCCTGTGAAATTAAGCCAAGCATAACTCCCGATGAATTTTGGGAAACAGCATTGAGAACTGGAAGTGCTATTGAATTTGGTAAAAACATCAAATCATGTAGTTCGGCTAGAATAATTAATCCGGTAAAATTGATTCAAAGTTTAAAAAACAATTCATGACAAATAAATTTGCAAAAACGTATTGACAAAGAGTGAATTATTGCTAAAATAAAATTAGCACTCAAGTAATATAAGTGCTAACAAAAGTTATATTTTGGGCAATGATAATTGCGGCAGGGGTTTGTTTCCTGTCTTTTGGATATATTTATATATAAGTGAAAGGAAATGATAATATGGCTGTAAAGGAATTTAAGGCAGAATCAAAAAAGCTGCTTAACTTAATGGTTAATTCAATTTATACAAATAAAGAAATATTTTTAAGAGAACTTATATCAAATGCCAGTGATGCTATCGACAAAAGCTACTATAGGTCACTTGTAGATGAAAATGTAAATTTCAACAAAGATGATTTCTTTATCAGAATAACTCCAGATAAGGATAAAAGGACATTTACAATTACTGATACAGGTATAGGAATGACAGAGGAGGAACTTGAAAACAATCTTGGTACTATTGCGGAAAGCGGTTCTCTTGCGTTTAAAAATAAAGACGACATTAAGGACAAAGACAAGGTGGATCTTATAGGTCAATTTGGAGTTGGTTTTTATTCTGCCTTTATGGTGTCTGACAAGGTTGCTGTGAAAAGCCGTTCTGTCAATTCGGATAAAGCTTATAAATGGGAGTCAAAAGGAGCCGAAGGATATACCGTTGAGCCCTGTGAAAAGGAAACTGTAGGTACTGAAATCATACTTAAGATCAAAGAAAATACTAAAGATGAGAACTATGATCAATTTTTGGATCAGTATAAAATAAAATCGCTGGTTAAGAAATATTCTGATTTTATAAAGTATCCAATTAAAATGATGGTTAAAAAGAGCAGACCCAAAAAAGACAATGACAAGGAGAAAGAAGAGTATTTTGAAGATGAAACTTTAAATAGCATGGTACCTATCTGGAGAAAGAACAAAAATGAGCTGAAACCGGAGGATTACAATCAGTTTTATATAGATAAGCATTTTGGCTATGACAAACCTCTGTGGGTGATACATTCAAGTGTAGAAGGAGTAGTAAGTTATACCACGCTTCTCTTCATTCCATCTAAAACCCCTTTTGATTTTTATACTAAAGAATTTCAAAAAGGGCTGGAGCTTTATTCAAACGGTGTCCTGATAATGGAAAAGTGTTCTGATCTGTTGCCGGATTATTTTAGTTTTGTTCAAGGTCTGGTTGACTCGGCAGATCTTTCTCTCAACATTTCGAGGGAACTTTTGCAGCACGACAGGCAGCTTAAATTTATCGCAAGAAGGATAAGAGATAAAATAAAGAGCGAACTTCTTCAAATGCTTAAAAAAGATCGTGAAAAATATGTTGAATTCTATAAGAATTTTGGCAGACAGCTTAAATATGGAGTTTATGCTGATTTTGGAGCCAATAAGGAAATACTTCAGGATCTTCTGATGTTCTATTCCTCCAAGGAGAAAAAACTTGTGACTCTTGATGAATATGTTTCACGTATGAAAGAGGATCAGAAATATATATACTATGCAATTGGCGATGATGTGGAAAAGATTGAAAAATTACCTCAAACTGAACTGGTTAAGGATAAGAATTTTGAAATACTGTATTTTACTGATGATGTGGATGAATTTGCCATTAAGATGCTTGTAAAGTATAAGGATAAGGAGTTTAAATCCGTTTCCAGCAAGGATCTGGGATTTGATTCGGACGACAAGGAAAGCAAGAAGGAAACTGAGGAAAACAAAGAATTGTTTGATTTTATGAAAAATGTACTCAAGGGTAAGGTAAAGGAAGTTAAGGCTTCGAATAGATTGAAAACTCATCCTGTCTGTCTTTCAAACGAGGGAGAAATATCAATTGAAATGGAAAAGATATTTAACAAAATGCCCAATAACCAAAATATAAAAGCAGATAAGATATTGGAAATAAACACCGGTCATCCTATGTTTAAGGCTATTAAGAAGGCATTTGCAGAAGACAAGGACAGATTAAAGGTTTATTCAAATCTATTGTATGATCAGGCACTTTTAATTGAGGGACTTCCAGTGGAAGATCCGGTACAATTTGCAAATGATGTATGCAGCTTGATTAAGTGATTATCATTTTGCTTTTTCCAAGAAGAATTGCTGTAAAGGGACATGGTTTATAATTCCGTGTCCTTTTTTATATATTAAGTTAATGTCTGTATTTTATGCTATAATTGTGAATAAAAGTACCATTTTAAGGAGGAAATCATGAGAATTTTGCACACTTCTGACTGGCATCTCGGCAAAAATTTAGAGGGACGCAGCCGCATGGATGAACAGGAGGCTTTTCTTAAAGATTTTGTAAAAATAGTAAATGACAATAATGTGGATTTGATAATCATTGCGGGTGATATTTATGACAGCTATAATCCGCCGGCCAGGGCTGAAAAAATGTTCTATGACACTTTGAAGAAATTGTCTTCGAATGGGGAAAGGCTGACTTTGGTTATATCAGGCAATCATGACAATCCGGACAGACTTGTGGCTGCGGGGCCGCTTGCCAGGGATCACGGTATCATAATGGTAGGTACTCCCAAATCGGTTGTGCCCTGCGGCAGCTATGGCAGGCATAAGGTTATCAATTCCGGCGAAGGATTTATTGAAATTGAAATAAATGGAGAAAGGGCCGTGATTATTACAGTTCCCTACCCAAGCGAGAAAAGACTTGATGAAGTTTTATACGGTGATATGGAGGGTGAAAAGGACAGAGTTAAATCCTACAATAATAAAATAAAAATACTTTTTGACAATTTAAGTAAAAATTACAGGGAGGATACTATAAATATAGCAGTTTCCCATCTTTTTGTAATGGGTAGCAGCCAGGCAGGATCAGAAAAAAATATTCAGCTTGGTGGGAGCTTTGTTGTAGATGGAAACTGTCTTCCTGTAAAAGCCCAGTATATTGCCCTAGGCCATATTCATAAACCCCAAGTGGTGCCTGGAACTGGAGGAAGAGTCAGATATTCGGGCTCACCAATCCAGTATAATAGGAAAGAGATAAATTTCAAGAAAAAATGTTTTATCGTGGACGTAAAGGCTGGAAAGGACTGCAGTATCAGGGAAGTTGAATTCAATGTATATAAGCCTATAGAAATTTGGAAGTGTACCGGTATAGAAGAGGCTGTTGAAAAGTGTAAGAAAAACAGCAGTAGAAATTGCTGGGTTTATATGGAAATAGATACTGACAGATACATAAGGGAAGATGAAATAAAATCCATGAAGACTGCCAAAAAAGATATACTGGAAATCGTTCCTAAAATAAGGGACAAAAATTGCAGCAGTGAAAAAGTGAACAGTTTTTTGGATAAATCCTTTGAAGAGATATTCAGGGAATTTTACATAAGAGAGAGGAAAGTTGAACCGGAGCCGGAATTAGTGGATTTGCTTCTGTCCATTGTTGGAGAGGAGGGAGATAATGAAACCAATTGAACTTAAAATAAAAGGGCTCAACAGTTTTATGGATACACAGACGATTGATTTTAGAAAGTTGACTTCAAGAGGCATATTTGGAATATTCGGGCCTACTGGAAGCGGAAAATCAACTGTGCTGGACGGAATTACTCTGGCTCTTTACGGAGAAATTGCAAGAAAAAGTTCCAATTTTATAAATGTAAATTGTACAAGTTTGATGGTAAGTTATGAATTTCAGATATCGGATAAAAAAGTGAAGATATACAGGGTGGAAAGAGAATTTAGACGAGAGAGCAAAACTGGGAAGGTAAGGAGTAAATCCGCCAGGATATTGGATGTTACGTGCGGCATGGAAAACATACTGGAGGAAGGGGCTAAAAAGGTAACTGAAAAATGCGAGGAAATACTTGGACTTAAATTGGAAGACTTTACTAGAACCGTGGTACTTCCCCAGGGTAAATTCAGTGAATTTTTGAAACTTGAGGGAAAGGACAGGAGAGATATGCTCGAAAGGCTGTTTGGGCTTCAAAAATATGGGGACGACTTATCTTTTAAGCTGGGTTCGAAAATTAGAAGGGAAAGGGAAAAAGAGAATCTTCTTCAAGGTCAGCTTGCAGGCTATGAAGGAGTTGATGAAAAATTTTTCAAGGAGAAGAAAGACAGCCTTGAAAAAGCTGAGAGGCAGTATGAGTTATGTAAAAATGAATACGACAGTATAACACAGAAATTTAACAGGGCAGAAGAGCTTTGGAAATTTCAAAGAGAGTTGCATGAAAAAATAGATGAGCAAAAGTCTTTTATGAAAGAGGGAGGCCGTATAAATGAATATGAAGAAAAGGTGGCAATGGCCGAATCTGCATTAAAAGTCAAACCTTACGTGGACAGTTATGAAGATACCGTTAGACAGGTAAAAATTTTGAAAGAAGAGCTTTCAAGTTTAAATGGTGGAATGGCTAATATAACACAGCACAGAGATGAGGTTTGTGCTGAATTGAACAGGCTTGAAAAAAAAAGACATGATGAGCTGCCTAAATTAAAGTTAAAACAGCAGAAAATTTTAGATGCCATTGACGAAAGTGTGCTTCTTAAAAAACTTCAGCAGCAGGAGGAAAACTTAAAAAGTGATATTGTCTGCTTGAAAAAAGAGCTTGTGAAGAAGAACGATGAAAAAGCAAAAAATAAAAGATATGCCCAAAAATTATCAGATGATATAGACTCCAAAGAAAAGCTGATAAATTCTCTTAAGATGTCCGAAGAATACAAGAAAAAAATAGATGATGGAATTATTCTGCTGAATGATTATAAAAATTTGTCGAATCAAAAAGAGGATTTGATTGGAAATATAGATAGCGGCAGTGTGGCTATTGAAAATGAATTGAAAAAAGAGAAAAGCATGCTTAAAGATGTAAATGAGAAACAAAAAATTATAGACAGGATTGAAAGTAAGTTGAATGAACTTATAAAAAATTGTCCGGGGGATAAAAATACACTTCTGAATTTTCAAAAAAAAGCAGCGGATATAAAAAGCAAATGGGATAATTACCTTGATTATAAAGATACTGCGGAAAAAAATAAAAAAATCATACGAGATTTGACGGAAAAGTTAAGAGAGAAATCCAGTATGGAGTCCACTTTGAAATCTGAAGCCTATAAATTGGAAGAAAAGTTAAAAAGCTTTGAAAGGCGTAATATGGTGAGTGTTTTGAGAAATACGCTGTCAGAGGGTGATTTGTGTCCTGTGTGCGGTTCTGTATATCGTGGAGGGAGTGTTTTAAATGAAGTTGACATGGAACCTGTGAATGAATTGAAAAAGAATTTGGAGGAAAAACAAAACAAGATTAAAATTTTATCCGAGGAGATAATAAAAATAAAGACGAATATTGATTCAGAAAAGGGAATTTTGGAGGAAAACGGTAAAAAACTCTGCAAACTTGGAGAAAATTTTAAATTGACTCCTGCAGATGTCATGCAGAATAAATTTGCTCAACTTAAAGATAAGATCTATGAATTTGATATAAACAAATCTGAACTTGATAAAAAGTTAAAAATTTTGGAAGAAGAAGAGAATTTTTTGAATATAGAATACAATAAAATTGTTTCAGCACGGAAACAAAATGAAATACAACTGGATAAATTCAGACGGAGTTTAAGAGAAGAAGAAAAAGAATTTAAGATAAAGGAAAAAGAACTGTGTGCACTGAAAACTGAATTGTCTGTTAAAGATTTCATAGGCAAAAAAAATGAAATAATTGAAAGAGAAAGGGAAAAAGCCGACCTGGAAATTGAGGTAGAAAAACTCAGGGATGATTTTGCTAAAATTCAATCCCAGAGAGAAATACTTAGCAGTGAAATTGCAGATGTAAAGGAAAAATTGAGTAGAAAGCAGACTGAATTTCAGGAAAAAAATAAAAATATAGTTGAGAGGGAAAGAAGTATAAAAAATAAAGCAGGAGAGGAAACAGAGCTTGAATATCTCAGTAAGCAGATATCGGCATATGTAAAGAAAGTGGAGATGATGTATGCTGAGATCAAAAAAGACAGTGAAGAAATGCACATAAGATACGACAGATATAAAAACAGGATAATAGCCTGCCAGAGTAATTTGGTGAGCTTCAGCGAGAGAAAATCTGATGAAGATAGAGAACTTGAAAAAGTTTTAAAGGAACAGAGTTTTGAGAATACTAGCCAGGTTAAGGAAAATTTAATAGGGAAATCTGAAATAGACAGGCTTAATGAAAAGATAGGGCAATATAGGAATTCACTTGTTAAATTGAAAGGTACCATAGAAAACTTACGCGGGAAAATAGGGGAAGGGACTTTGACAGAAAAGCAGTGGATTGAAATACAGGATATCAAAGACAAGAAAAATTTTCAGCTGAGAAATTCGTATGAGAGTAAAATTAAATTGCAGGAAGAAGTCAATTCCTTGAATATGAAACTTTCCCAATTGAAGGATATTTTAAAAAAGAAGGAAAAAGTTGAACACAAATTGGCGCTTTTGGATGATCTTGAAAAATTGTTCAAAGGTAAAAAGTTTGTTGAATTTGTTGCAGGCAATCAGCTTAAATATATATCTCTGGAAGCAGACAGAAAATTGAGGGAAATTACCTGCGGAGCTTATGGCCTGGAGGTTGATGAAAACAGCAGATTTTTTATAAGAGATTATAAAAATGGGGGCAAAAAGAGAGATGCATCCACTTTATCGGGAGGTGAAACTTTTGTAACTTCACTGTCGCTGGCACTTGCATTATCTTCACAAATACAACTGAAAGGCAGGGCACCTTTGGAATTGTTCTTCCTAGATGAAGGCTTTGGTACACTGGATGAAAATTTGCTTGAAATAGTTATTGATTCACTGGAGAAAATTCACAATGATAGATTGTCTATAGGTATAATAAGCCATCTTGATTCTATAAAGGAAAGAATGCCTGCAAAGCTTATAGTTACTCCGGCCGAGTCTGGCATGGGCGGAAGTAAAATCAGGATAGAACTGGATTGATTTTAAGACTTAGGGATACGAAATGATGAGCTGGAAAAAATACAATTATAGATTATAATTAAAGATATAATTAGGAGAAAATAAATGGAAGAGGATTATAAGGATATCAAGGTTGCCGAAAAAAGAACTAAAGTGAATATTGCAGTATATGTATTTTTATCCCTGTTTAAACTTTTTGTAGGATATATTTTTCATTCCAGGGCTCTCTTTGCAGATGGTATCAATAATTCTACTGACATAATAGCTTCACTTGCCATTGTTATAGGGCTTAAAATATCGAGAAAACCTGCCGATGAAGATCATGCCTACGGCCATCTGAGAGCACAAACCGTATCTACATTGGTTGCCTCTCTGATAATGATAGCTGTTGGAGTCGAGGTCTTTTACAATTCCGTATATTCGGCTGTATTTTTCAAGACCAAGGCCCCGGATATGATTTCTGCAGTGGTTTCCATTTTATGTACCATATTGGTATATGCAGTATACAGGTATAATAAAAAGGAGGCAGTTAGAATTAAGAGTCTTGCTCTGATGGCTGCGGCAAAGGACAATCTTTCGGATGCGTGGGTCAGCTTGGGTGCTGCCTGTGGAATTATAGCCTCGCAGTTTGGATTGACATGGATAGATCCGCTGGCGGCAGTAATAGTGGGCATATTGATAATAAAGACGGGCGTAGGAATTTTTAAGGAATCCGCCAGCAGCCTGACAGATGGTTTCGACAGCAAACAGCTGGACAGCATAATTGCAAGTATAAATCAGATTGAAGGTGTAAAAAGTGTTGAGGATATAAAAGCCAGAGTGCATGGAAATAATATTTTACTTGACATTGTAATAGACGTCAGCGCTGGACTTACTGTACTTGAAAGTCACAGAATAACCGAAAAGATAGAGAGTATGTTGAAGGCGAAATTTGAAATAAAATATGCAATTATACATGTGGAGCCGTATTTGAAATAGAAGATATGTAAATATTGAAGTTTGAGATTAAAATATGAAATGTGGTAAATTTTTGTTATAATGAGAGTAGTTGAAGGGGCGTGATATTGTGAAAGATAAGGGATTTTTTAAGAAGTTTGGAGAATATGCTCTTTACATTATTTTGGCTATTGGACTGGCATTTGTATGCAAAAGTTATGTCTTTGCTCGGGCTGATGTAATAGGACCTTCCATGCAGCCGACTTTTAACGATAAGGATATTATATTTATGGAAAAGATAAGTACTGAAACTGGACATATAAATAGAGGCGAAGTGGTTGTTTTCAACTCTCATGATGAAAATGGAGACAACTATATAAAAAGAGTTATAGGAATAGCCGGAGATAGAATTGGGATAAAGTCCGGAAAGGTTTATTTAAATGGAAAAGTTCTCACTGAAAATTATCTTCCGGAAGAAGTTGTAACTGAAGGCAATTCAGCTGCCGCGGAGTATATTGTGCCCAAAGGTTATGTTTTTGTGCTTGGAGATAATAGGGAAAATAGTACTGACAGCAGAATAATAGGGCCTGTAAATTTGAAGGATGTTAAGGGACATGTGATTTTAAGAGTGTATCCTTTTAAGAATATGAACTATTTTAAATAATTACAAATGGAATTTGTTAAATTGATATTTGTGTCTTGCACTTTAAATTTTATAATATATAATTAAATTCAAGGAGGCAATATTATAATGGATAAGATTTCAAGCTTTACTGTTAATCATTTAAAATTGATACCTGGTGTTTATGTTTCTAGAAAGGATAGATTTGGAGATGTGGTTTTGACTACATTTGATATAAGAATGACGAGCCCCAATGACGAACCTGTTATGAACACTGCTGAGGTTCATACTATTGAACACCTGGGGGCAACTTTCTTGAGAAACCACAGTGTTTATGGAAAGAAAACCGTATATTTCGGACCTATGGGCTGTAGAACAGGATTTTATCTGATCCTACATGGAGATTACAAGTCAAGGGATATTGTGGACCTATTGGTGGAAATGTATAAGTTTATATTAAATTTTGAAGGAGATATACCAGGTGCTGCGCCAAAAGATTGCGGGAATTATTTGGATATGAATCTTCCCATGGCTAAGTATTGGGCAAATAGATTTCTCAAGGAAGTTCTGACGAATATTTCAGATAAAAGGCTTAACTATCCAAAGTAATCGTGTAGAAAATTTATATTAAATTTTACTTGATTAATTGGAATTTATGTAGTATCATCAAAATATAAATTATATTGAATGTGATGATGGGAAGAGTAGATTACACAATGCTATTTTAGAGAGAATTTCCATGTGGTGTGAGGAAGTCCTAGCGGGAGGTGATTGAAGTGCATCCTGGAGCACTGAGTCGAACCTGAGTGAAGTAGATTTCAGCGGGTACATCCGTTAAAATGTTGAGGTATGATTGTACCAATAAGAGTTTTATTTTATTTATCGTATTTTTATTTTGTGTATATGCGATTTATATTATATAAACAGAGTGGAACCGCGGGAACAAGCTCCTGCCTCTGTACAGAGGCAGGAGCTCTTTATTTTTCAAAATTCCGGAACTTGAAAAATATCAAATAAAATTTCAAAGGAGATTTTTATTATGGAAGTTTTTGACGACATAAAGGAAATGATAGGTAAAACACCCATACTGAAGCTGAATAGATTTAATTTGAAGGATGGAATCAATGTATATGCTAAACTTGAAAATTTCAATCCTGGCGGCAGTGTAAAGGACAGAATTGGATATTATATGATAAGACAAGCAGAGAAGGCGGGGAAACTTAAGAAAGGTTATACTATAATTGAAGCTACAGCAGGCAATACCGGACTTGGTATTGCAATGGGAGCCTTGAATAGGGGATATAAAGTGATATTTGCGGTACCTGAAAAATTTTCTGTAGAGAAACAGGTTCTTATGAGAGCACTGGGGGCGGAAATTATCCACACTCCGGAAAAGGACGGGATGAGGGGTGCCATTGAGAAATCCCGGGAACTTTTAAAACAAATACCAAATTCCATATCTCTGGGTCAATTTGAAAACAACGATAACCCTGAGGCTCATTATCTTACTACGGGGCCTGAAATATATGAACAGCTAAAGGGAAAGATTGATTATTTTGTTGCAGGAGCGGGAAGTGGTGGAACTTTTACGGGTGTGGCAAAATATCTAAAGGAAAAGGACAGCAGTATAAAGGCCATACTGGCTGATCCGGAAGGATCTACCCTGGGCGGCGGCACTGAAGAGCATGGGTATGCCATTGAAGGTATAGGAAATGATTTTTTACCTGATACTATGGATTTGAAGCTTGTGGATAAAGTTATAAAGGTAAATGATGAAGAAGCTTTTTTGCTGGTAAAGGATTTGGCGAAAAAAGAGGGGCTCATAGTTGGTTCCTCTTCAGGAGCAGCACTTGCAGCAGTATTGAAATTGGCCGATACCATAGACAGGGGAAATATAGTTACTATATTTCCAGATAGGGGCGACAGATATTTCAGCAAAAACTTATATGAATAATAAAAAATTTCTATTGACAAAATGGATAAAGAATTGTATATTGAATATAAGTTAAATATAAATAATTTATAATATTTATAGGTTTTCTTATCAAGAGAGGCGGAGGGACTGGCCCTATGATGTCCGGCAACCGGTTGTACAAATGCAATTGTACAATTAATGGTGCCAATTCCAGCAGGTATTACCTGAAAGATGAGAGGTAGCGGAATTTATACTTCCTGTGATTTCTCACGGGAAGTTTTTTTTAGCAATCGATCAATAAATCCATATAAAATTAAATAGTGTAATTCTTATCGAGAGTGGTTTGAGGGACTGGCCCTATGACGCCCGGCAACCTGTATATATAGTTTTTGTATATCACGGTGCCAATTCCAGCAGGTATTACCTGGAAGATGAGAAGCAGTAGAAATCTATATGCCTTCTCACATATAGATTTTTTTATTATTTGGAGGTTATAAATAAAAATGGACAATTATAGAAGCAGTAGATCATTAAAAAAGGATCTGAAGAACAGACATATTCAGATGATAGCTATCGGAGGAGCCATAGGTGTAGGATTGTTTTATGGATCTGCAGATGCTATTAAAACTGGTGGACCTGCCATAGTTTTGGCGTATCTGATAGGTGGAATATTTATCTTTTTCATTATGAGAGCTTTGGGGGAGCTGGCTGTTGACGAACCGAATTCAGGATCTTTCAGCGCCTATGCTACGCGTTACCTGGGAAATTTTGCAGGATTTTTTTCGGGCTGGACATATTGGTTTCAGGCTACTGCTACTGTCATGGCAGAGCTCACTGCCATGGGAGTGTACGTCCAGTTTTGGATCCCTCAATTTCCCAAATGGATCACCGCACTCATATTTTTATTGATACTTGTTGCAGTTAATTTGATTGGTGTTAAAATGTACGGAGAGTTTGAATTCTGGTTTGCACTTGTAAAAGTTGTTACAATAATATGCATGATTATTTTTGGAATGCTCATCATATTATTTGGGTTTAATAACGGTGGACAATCTGTTGGATTTTCTAATTTACAGAAAAATGGAGGATTCTTTGCCACCGGATTTAAGGGATTTATGCTTTCGTTTGTGTTTGTGACTTTTGCATTTGGTGGAGTGGAACTTATTGGCATAACGGCAGGAGAAGCACAGAATCCGAAAAAGTCCATACCCAAGGCCATCAATGACGTATTTTGGCGAATACTTATCTTTTATGTAGGTTCTGTTTTAACAATGTTGGCACTTTATCCGTGGAATAAAATAGGATTAAACGGAAGCCCTTTTGTACTGGTATTCTCTAAAGTTGGTATCCCTGCAGCTGCTTCATTTATAAATTTTGTAATTCTGACAGCTGCTCTTTCCGGAATGAACAGTGCCTTGTATATAAACGGGAGAATGCTTTACAGCTTGGCATTGAACAACAATGCTCCCAAAATATTTGGAAAACTGAATGAATCCGGGGTACCTTATGTAGGTACACTCTTTAGTATAATTGTGGCACTGATTGCGGTAATTTTAAATTATTTTATGCCAGAAAAATTTTTTACATATATTTCCTCGGCAACGACCATAGCTATTTTAACTGCATGGGGTACCATACTTGTAACCCAGTTGAAATTTCGCAGGGAAAAATCCAGAAAAGATGCTGAGATTGAATTCAAAATGCCTTTTTACCCTGTTTCTTCATATATTACCATAGCTTATCTTTTAGCTATTGTTGTCACGATGGGATTTCTGCCTGCTACTCGGGTTGTACTTTACATTGCACCTGTATGGGTGGTGTTGATGGTGGGAATATATAAATTACTTCACGGCAAAAAATCAAAATTATCATATGCAAATGAAAATATTAAATAAAAAATAAATTGGAGGAATTAAAATGAGTAGATTATTTACATCAGAATCAGTTACAGAAGGACATCCTGATAAAATCTGTGATCAGATATCAGACGCAGTACTAGATGCAGTTCTTGAGCAGGATAAGTATGGCAGAGTAGCTTGTGAAACAGTCGTAAATACTGGACTTGTGCTACTGGTTGGGGAGATATCTACCAAAGCTTATGTGGATATACCAAAGATAGTTAGAAAAACCATTGCAGAAATAGGATATACAGGTTCGAAATTTGGGTTCGATGCCAGTACCTGCGCTGTCATAACATCCATAGATGAACAGTCTTCAGATATTGCACAGGGGGTGAATAGATCCCTGGAGGCAAAACGAGGAGAAGAAGATGATATAGAGGCTATAGGTGCAGGAGATCAGGGAATGGTATTTGGGTTTGCCACAAATGAAACTCCGGAATATATGCCGCTTCCAATATCACTGGCCCATAAACTTTCAAGAAGATTGGCTTATGTCAGAAAGAAGGGCATTATTCCCTATCTGGGACCGGATGGCAAAACCCTTGTCACGGTAAAGTATGAAGGCGAAAAACCTGTCAGTGTGGATACAGTTTTAGTATCTTCACAGCATGAGGAAAATATAGGACACGACCAGATTGAAAAAGATATAATAGATAAGGTCATAAAGGAAGTACTACCTAAAAAGTTTATAGATAATAATACAAAATATCTGGTAAACCCTACAGGCAGGTTTGTAAAGGGGGGACCTGAAGCTGATTCGGGGCTTACGGGAAGAAAGATAATAGTAGATACCTACGGCGGATTTGGAAAACACGGCGGCGGAGCTTTTTCAGGCAAAGATCCTACAAAAGTTGATAGATCCGGAGCTTATGCAGCAAGGTGGATAGCTAAGAACCTGGTAGCAGCAGGCACGGCAGATAAGATAGAAGTTGAAATTGCCTATGCAATAGGTGTGGCGAGACCTGTATCCGTAAGTGTGGATACTTTTGGGACAGGGAAAGTGTCTGATGAGAAAATAGTCAATATAGTAAATAAAATATTTGATTTAAGGCCTGCTGCTATCATAAGGGATTTGGATCTCAGAAGGCCAATATATAGGAAAACAGCTGCCTATGGACACTTTGGAAGAACTGATGTGGAATTTCCTTGGGAGAAGCTCGATAAAGTGAGTGAAATAAAAGAGGAATTGAATAAAGTTTTTGTGTACTCTTAAATACTGTGAATTTTTTCGTGAAAGGTTGACCAGAAATACTGGAGGCCAGACAAGCTAAATTTTTTAGCTTGTCTGGCCTTTTTATATTTTAATTGTTTAAAAAAAGGAGATAATAGAATATGTCTATAAATTTTGCAAGAAGTATTGAGGAAAAGACATTTGAGCATCCTTGTTATAACTGTATTGCCCATAAATATGCCAGAATGCACATACCTGTGGCTCCAAAATGCAATGTGAGCTGTAATTTTTGTAATAGAAAATATGATTGTATAAATGAATCCAGGCCCGGCGTTACAAGTGAAATTTTATCTCCGAAGGATGCGAGGGATAAATTTAAAATAGTAAAAAACAGTGTAAAAAACCTAACTGTGGTAGGCATAGCAGGACCGGGAGATCCTCTTGCAAATTTTGAAGAAACCAGGGAATCCATAAAACTTATAAAAAAAGAGTGCCCGGATATTACATTTTGCCTTTCTACAAATGGGTTAATGCTGCCGGCTTATGCCGGCGAACTGGTAAAATTGGGAGTCACTCATGTCACTATAACTATAAATGCCGTGGATCCCCAAATAGATGCACAGATTTATAAATATGTGAATTACAGGGGAAATACTTTTGTGGGGGTGGAAGCAGGCAAGATCTTACTTCACAACCAGCTGTCGGGGCTTAGATATCTTGCAGGGGAAGGTATTGTGTGCAAGATAAATATTGTAATGATAAAGGGAATCAATGATGCCCATATTCCTGAAATAGTGAAAAAAGTCAAAGAATGTGGTGCATATATGACCAATATAATGCCGCTTATACCTGTAAAGGGAAGCGTATTTGGGAACAGGGACACTGTAGATGAATACGAATTGGCAGATATGAGGAAAAAATGTGGCAAGTATCTAAAGCAGATGTATCACTGCAGACAGTGCAGGGCAGATGCCATAGGAAGCCTTGACAGGGATGTATCAGCCCAGTTTAGAAATTACAATAAGAATATAACTACTATTGACAAACCTGAGGAAATCCATAAAAATGATAGTGGGCACAGAAGTTACAGATTTGCAGTTGCCAGCAGTTCCGGAGATTATGTAGATGAACATTTTGGACATGTATCTGAGTTTTATGTATATGATGTGTCGGACGATGACATTAAATTCCGTGAGAAAAGAAATGTGGAGATGTACTGCAGAGGTCCTCAGGAATGCAGCGGACATGATGATAGAATATCCGGTGTTATGAAGTGCATAGAAGATTGTAATGGGGTACTTGTACTGCGTATCGGCTTTGAACCTGTAATTAAACTTCATGAGAGGGGGATAAGAGTATTTCAAATGTACAGTACTATAGAAGAAGGTATAAAAAGAGCAGTAAAATTAATGGGTAAATGTTTTTGAAGATTGGAGGCTGAAATTTTGGTGAAGGGAAAAATTTTAGTAAGTGGCTGTCTATGCGGTAAAAAAGTTCGTTATGACGGCAAGGATGCTGCTTGTTTAGATCCAAGATTTGTGAGATGGATGCGGGAAGGCAGACTTGTAGGAATTTGTCCCGAGGTGGCAGGTGGGTTTTCTGTTCCAAGAGAACCCTGTGAAAAAGCGGGAGATACTGTAGTGGACAAATTTGGACATGATTTCACTGCCAAATACAAGGCAGGGGCTGATAAGGCACTTGCATTGGCCAGGAAATATGGAGCAGCTGTAGCCATTTTGAAACAAAATAGCCCCTCCTGCGGAAGCCTGTATATATATGATGGTACGTTTAGCGGCATAAAAAAGAGAGGAGAGGGTGTAACTGCTGAATTGTTGAGGAAAAATGGCATCAAAGTATTTGGAGAGGATCAACTGCAGGAGGTAGAAAAAGAAATAGAACAAAATTGATTTATACTCTTGACACTATGTGTATTATTTGCTATTATCAAGCTAATATATAAAAAATAAACAAATCTTATCGAGAGTGATGGAGGGACTGGCCCTATGATATCCGGCAACCTAAATTTATTTAACGGTGCTAATTCCAGCAGATTGTATTATCTGAAAGATGAGAGAACAAGTGCTTTCTTGTATTTTATCTTTACAGGAAAGTTTTTTATTTTACAATTATAAATTTATTGAGAGTTCACTAGAGACACTAGAGACTTGTTTCAATAGGTATTGATACCTGTTGACGATGGGTTTCTGGTGTTTTTTATTTTGATGTTTGAAAAAAGGGAGATGTAATAAATGGACATAGATAGTGAAACCTATAAGACAAATAAAAAACGAAAAATGGGTGCGGGAAAAAAGTTTAGTAAGTTTTTCAGAAAGAGTATAGCCGTGATTTTGTTTTTGGTTTTCTGGCAGGTTGCACCCGTACTTGGAATAGTTGATCATCAATTCATACCTACATTTACAGAAACAGTGGGTACTATTATAAGTCTTACATTGAAAAATGAAATGCTTGTTCATGTTAAAGTTAGCATACTTAGAGTGGCGGTAGGTTTTGTCCTGGCTGGAGTTATGGCCGTACCTTTGGGGTTTTTACTGGCAGGAGGATTTAAAAAATTGGAGGAGATACTTGATCCTCTGCTTCAAATTTTGGCGCAGGTAAATCCGTTTTCTCTGTTTCCGGTTTTTATACTGCTTTTTGGAATAGGAGAGGTTGCAAAAATATCCATAATATTTTGGGTATCCATATGGCCCATATTATTCAGCACTATAACTGGAGTAAAGACTATAGATCCTCTGCTGGTCAAAGCGGCCCAGGCCATGGGCACATCCAGAGTAAAACTTTTTTGGAAAGTTGTTTTGCCGGGAGCCGCACCTAGTATATTTTCAGGACTTAAAATGAGTGCGGGCAATGCATTTTTGATGCTCATAGCGGCAGAGATGATAGGAGCGAGTTCAGGTCTGGGGTGGATGGTTCTCAACTCGGAAGTCAACTTTCAAATCAACAGGTTGTTTGCAGCAGCGCTTACAATTGCTCTTTTAGGTATATTTATAAATAAAGCCATAGGTTTCGTAGAAAAAAAGTTGTAGTTTGGAAACAAAATTCTTTTATATCTTAAAACTTGATTATATGAGGGGTGTTTGAATTGAAAAATAAAAGATTGGTTTCAATAGTGGTTTCAGTAATTTTAACAGCATCGATTTTTTCAGGCTGCGGGGGAGGAAAGCAGGCTTCGGAAAAAAATGGAGGGCTTCAGGTACTTAAGACATGGAGCAGAAAAGATTGTACAGCTGCACCTATTTTAGTAGCAGACAAATTAGGATATTTTAAGGAACAGGGATTGAAGATACAGTATACAGGAGATACACAGCCGGCACAGCGCCTTCCCTCGATATTGAACGGGAACAATGATTTTGGAGATGCCCATCCAAACAACCTGGCAATTGCCGCCGAGGGAGGGGCAAAAGTGAAAGGAGTGGCCAGATCTATTGTCGAACCGCCGGACAGTGTGACTGACACTCACCTTCAGCATATGTGGTGGATAAGCAATAAAAATGGTCCTATAAAGACATTGGCGGATATAAACAAATATCCGGGTAAGGTAAAGGTAGGAACCAATTCCAGAAATTCCTGCGTGGATTTTCTATCGGATATACTTTTTTCCAAAAACAAGATATACATGAGTAAAATTGAATGGATTCAGATGCCCGATATAGAACAGGTACTGTCTTTAAAAAAAGGACTTATTCAAATTGCAGTAGTTCACCCGCCCTATTATAAATCTATTGAAGATAGCGGCATAGGCAATATTCTGACCACCAGCAGACCTATAGCAGGTGAAAATGGAGGGACCTATCTCTATTATTTTTCAGATAAATTTATAAAGCAGCATCCGGATGAAGTTGCAAAATTTATAGTTGCAGTTAAAAAGGGGGAAAGGTACATAAACAAAAGCGTACCTGATGAAAAAGAACGTGCCAAGGTCAACAAGTGGGTGTCTGATTCCATAGGAGTACCTGTAAGTGCCAATCACTATTATGCAGATGACGGAGTTATAAAGGACAAGGATATACAGCAGTGGATAGATGGAAGTAAGACAAGCGGGGCACTTCCTAAAGATGCCAAGGTAAAAGTCAGTGATATAGTTACCCACGAATTCGACAAATATGGGAATCTGGGATCACAGCCGAATTATATAGTAAAAGAATAATGCGGATATATTCAAATTTATAGAAGGAGGAGTTATTAAATGAGTTATGAGAATATCAATATTAAAAACAGGCAGTATAAAATTGTTGTGGACAATATAAGGAAAGTCTATGATGTGCGCTCACAAAATGGACAGGACAATGAAAGGTTTTTGGCACTTGACAATTTCAATTTAAAGGTAAAAAAGGGAGAATTTATTACGGTGGTAGGGCCCAGCGGTTGTGGAAAGTCAACTTTTCTGGATATACTGGCAGGACTTTCAAAACCAACTTCTGGGAAGGTGTATATAGATGGGGAACCTATTACAGGACCTGCTTTAGACAGGGGAATCATTCTTCAGGGATATGCTTTATTTCCTTGGAGAACTGTAGAAAAAAATATTGAATTTGGTCTTGAAATAAAAAAGATACCTAAAGAGGAAAGAAAAAAAATAAGTGAAAAATTTATAGAGCTTGTGGGGTTGAAGGGATTTGAAAACAGATATCCGCATGAACTTTCAGGAGGCATGAAGCAGAGAGTTGCAATTGCCAGGGCACTGGCATATGATCCTGAAGTCCTGCTTATGGATGAACCTTTTGCCGCAGTGGATGCCCAGACAAGAGAATCCCTTCAGGAGGAATTGTTGAATATATGGGAAAAGACAAATAAAACAATTGTATTTATCACTCACAGTATAGAAGAAGCTGTTTTTCTTGCGGACAGGGTAGTTGTTATGGCAACTAGTCCAGGAAGAATCAAAGAAATTATAAATGTAAAACTTCCAAGGCCGAGGATTAATTCCCAAATTAGGACGTCCCAGGAATTCAATTTGAGCAGGAACAAAATATGGGAACTTCTTCATAGAGATGCTGATAAAAAACAGACAGAAGTTTCTGTATAAATATTTGGCTTAGCTGGGAGTGTTCAGGAATATGCATGAGGAAATATATGAAATTAAAAATTATTTTCAGTATTATATTTTAAGATATTCGGGAGTAATTCTCATTCTGGTTTTATGGCAGATTCTGCCTGAGGTTGGTCTGCTGGATTCCCAATTCATTCCGCCTTTTTCTGAAGTGGTAGTTCAATTATGTGAACTCACTCTGAAAAGTGAACTGATGGTACATGTTGCAGTCAGCCTCTGGAGGGTTATTATGGGGCTTATTATTGCGGCGGCTGCTGCAATACCCCTTGGGCTCTTGCTCGGAGGGTGGCTGACCCAGGCTGCGGATATAGTGAATCCGCTTTTCAGGATATTTTCCCAGGTAAATCCATTTTCGCTGATGCCAATATTTATATTGTTTTTTGGTATAGGTGAGGCGGCAAAGCTGGCAGTAGTTGCATGGGTATGTCTATGGCCTATTTTGTACAATACAGTGTCCGGGGTAAGAAGGTTGGATCCCGTTCTGATTAAGACTGCCATGTCCATGAATACATCCAAATTTGAAATGCTGAAAAAGGTAGTCATACCAGGAGCGGCCCCATCTATATTTTTGGGACTTAGAATAGGAGTTGAAATGTCATTTTTCATGCTTATATCGGCAGAGATGATAGGTGCTACTGCAGGAGTGGGATGGCTTTTCCACAATTCTGCAATGAACAATCAAATACCGAGAATGTATGCGGCAGGTGTCTGCATTGTAATTTTGGGAATTGTTTTAAACAGGTTTTTGATATACAGCCAGAATAAATTGTTTTTCTGGAAAGGCTCTACACATGTGTTCAGCTTTGCTGCATGGAAGAAAAATGTAAGCGGATTTAGTAAAATACAGCTTCTCTTTGTAGTTGTGGTTGTTTCTGCAGTTATAGCCGTTGGAAGTTATGCCGCTCATGTTTCAAAGGTTTCGGATATCAATAGTAACAGCAGTGTTCAGATGAAGCATATGCAGATGGATAAGAAGGAACATGATCATATGAATATGGACAAAATGGATAAGAATAAGACACATGATTATATGAATATGGACAAATAAGTTGGGTGGGATTTGAGTGAAATGTAAAAAAGATACTTTTTATAAATTTCTGGTGGTATTTATATTTATTGCAGTATGGGAAGCTGCAAGCAGGTTGGAGATAGTGAATTCACTGTTTATCCCGCCGTTTTCAAGCGTGATTTTAGCCTTAAAGGACATGTTTGTTTCAGGAAATTTGGCTGCCAATGCAGGTATAAGTATAGAAAGGGCACTGACGGGTTTTATTATATCGGTTGTGGTTGGCATACCGCTTGGATACCTGCTTGGCGGATGGTTTTCAAAAGTGAATCTAGTGGCCGAGCCCGTTATAGAGATTTTTTCCCAGATTAACCCATTTATATTGTTCCATGTGCTGATTTTATTTTCAGGTATCGGTGAGATCCCTAAAATAGCAGTGATTGCATGGACCTGTACCTGGCCTATAATGTTTAATACCGTATATGGAATCAAACATATGGATTATTCTGTAATAAAAGCAGGAAGTGGATTTGGACTGGAAGGCTGGAAGCTTTTTTGGAAAGTGGGGATGCCTTCAATTTTACCTTCAGTTTTTGTTGGAATCAGGATTAGCGGCGGATATTCATTTTTTATGCTTATAGCAGCTGAAATGATGGGTGCAAGCTCGGGGCTTGGATGGCTGATTTTAAACAATCAGGAAAATTATGCTATAAGAAATATATTTGCAGCTGCCATTGTGATAGCTTTTCTAGGATTGTTTTTGGATATTATAATACAATTTGTTGAAAATAAGCTGTTGGGACATGTATCAGTTAGTTGACGTATAAAATTGGAAATTATAAATATGAGTAAGGGAGGATCTAATTTATGAAAATTGATTTGAATACTTCTGTAGTAAAGACGAGGGAAGAACGCCTGGGTACCATTATTGGATGGAAAACAGGGAAAGCTTCAGAGCTTTCCAGGGATTCCGCCTATACCTGTGCGGGATGCAAACACAATGGAGGGAAAAGGCTTTGCGAAACAATTGGACCTTTTACCCAGGGCTCTGGATGCAGTGAAGAAATGGTAGAGTGCCAGGCGGGAAATATAAGGGATGCAGTTTTGATTCAGCATGCTCCCGTAGGTTGTGGTGTAGGCCAGGCATCTTATAACTCCATATATAGAAATGGGCTGGCTATCAGGAATTTACCTGTGGAAAATATCAAGATAATAAATAGTAATATAAAGGAAACTGATATGGTATTTGGTGCTCTCGGCAAGTTGGAACAGTCAATAGAAGATGCCTGGAACAGACATCATCCGAAGGCAATTTTTATTGGAACATCTTGTGCCAGCGGAATAATAGGAGAGGATATAGACAGTATAGCTTCCAAAATGCAGAAAAAGCTTAAAATACCTGTTATTCCAATGTACTGTGAAGGGTTCAGATCCAAACACTGGAGCACGGGTTTTGATGCCACCCAGCACGGAATACTCAGACAGCTGGTAAGAAAAAATCCCAAGAAACAGGAAGATCTGGTGAATGTAA
This sequence comes from Clostridium lapidicellarium, assembly GCF_041224415.1. NCBI lineage: Bacteria > Bacillati > Bacillota > Clostridia > Eubacteriales > Clostridiaceae > Clostridium > Clostridium lapidicellarium. Next base: position 22,766 of record NZ_JBGFFE010000025.1, read on the forward strand.
TAAATTTATGGGGAAGCGACGTGTTCACCCCTATGCTTGCAGAGCTTGGACTTAGAGTTAATTATGTAGTGGATCTGGCAACAGTGGAAGATTTGGAGCAGATGTCGGAGGCAGCAGCTACTGTTGGATTTTGTTATACGCTGTCCTCTTATTTGGCTGCTGGACTTGAAGAAGAGTTTGGAGTTCCGGAAGTCAAAGCCCCCCAGCCTTATGGAATAGCCGGAACTGATGCATGGATACGTGAACTTGCAAGGGTGACCCATAGGGAGGAAAAGGCAGAGAAGTATATAAAGCGGGAGCACGAAAAAATAGCCCCGAGACTTGCAGAACTGAGAAAACTTCTAAAGGGTAAAAAAGGCTATGTAGCGACAGGTTCTGCTTATTCACATGGACTTATAGCAGTGCTTAAAGAACTGGGAATTGAAGTTGATGGATCGCTTGTATTTCATCATGATCCTGTATATGACAGCAACGTCCCACAGAAGAACTCACTGAAATTTTTGGTGGATAATTATGGAGATGTGCCTAAATTTACAGTGAGCAACAGGCAGCAGTATCAATTCTATATACTGCTTAAAAATGTGAAACCTGATTTCATACTTATAAGACATGCAGGTCTTGCACCGCTGGCTTCGAAAATGGGTATACCTTCGGCACCACTTGGTGACGAGCACCATGCTGTAGGATATGAAGGAATTTTAAATTTAGGTGAGACCATTCTGGACATACTTGCCCATAAAAAATTTCACCAGGATATTAAGGAGCATGTCAAACTGCCTTATACCAAATGGTGGCTTTAACAGAAGGATCCTTATATATTACGAAAATGAAACTGATTTTTAGAGAATAGGAGTGAATAAAGTGTCCAATATGGAACTAAAATGTGAAAAGGAAAGTACAAATAAAACTAAGAAAAAGAAATCGAACTCTATTGAACAGGTAAGATATGGCTGTGCACTGGGAGCCATGCATACTGCTTTTGCAATTCCAAGAGTAATACCAATCTGTCATTGCGGTCCCGGATGCGTGGATAAACAAACAGCCAATATAGCTTTTTATAATGGCTTTCAAGGCGGTGGATATGGAGGGGCTTCTGTTGTGCCAAGTACCAACATCTATGAAAAGGAAGTTATATTCGGGGGAGAGGACAGGCTTCGGGAACTCATAGATGCCACTTTCAAGGTTCTGGATGCAGATTTGTTTGTAGTTATGACAGGTTGTATTCCCGATACCGTGGGAGATGACGTGGGCTCTGTAGTGGGCGAGTTTCAGGCCAAAGGTCTTCCTGTAGTCTATGCGGAAACAGGAGGATTTAAAGGTAATAATTTTATAGGGCATGAACTGGTTACAGAAGCCATTATAGATCAGTATGTAGGTGATTACGACGGACCTTACCAGAAAGGGCTTGTAAATGTATGGTCCCTCCTTCCCTTCCACAATACTTTCTGGAGGGGAGATCTAGTTGAAATAAAGAGAATATTGGAAGGTGTGGGACTTAAGGTGAACATCTTGTTTGGACATGAGTCCGGGGGAGTAGACGAGTGGAAAAGTATAAAAAAGGCCCAGTTTAACTTGGTTTTGTCTCCATGGCTGGGACTTAAAACCGCAGAACACCTTAAAGAAAAATATGGTCAGCCATATCTGCATATCCCCACAATTCCAATAGGAGCAAAGGAAACCAGCAGTTTTTTGAGGAAAGTAGTTGATTTTGCGGGAATTGATAAGGAAAAAGCTGATAACTTTATAAAAAATGAAGAGAAAAAATACTATGAATATTTGGAGGATTTTTCTGATTTCTATGCGGAGTACTGGTGGGGGCTTCCGGCAAAATTTGCCGTTATAGGCGACAGCGCGTATAACCTGGCACTTACGAAATTTTTAGTAAATCAGCTTGGTCTCATACCTGCCAGTCAGATTATAACTGAAAATCCACCTGAAAAATACAGAGCGGCCATTAGAAATGAATATAGACACATAGCGGATGATGTTTCTACAGATGTGGAATTCGAGGAAGACAGCTATGTTATCCATGAAAAAATAAGAAATACTGATTTCGGGCACAAGCCCCCTATTATCTTTGGAACAACCTGGGAAAGGGATCTGGCCAAGGAGTTGAAGGGATTTATAGTTGAAGTGGGATTCCCTGCATCCTATGAAGTTGTTTTATCTAAATCATATATAGGATACAGAGGAGCACTTACCCTAATTGAAAAAATATACACGACCATAGTGAGTGCAAGCGCGTAATTTTTGCTATAAATTGCTGCTTTAGCAGCTGTAAAAAATTTAAAATAAAAAAGACAAGAATATGGAGGAATGATATAATGAGGCAAATAGCTATTTATGGAAAAGGCGGCATAGGAAAATCTACAACTACGCAAAATCTTACAGTGGGGCTATCTGAAATTGGCAAAAATGTCATGGTGGTAGGATGCGATCCAAAGGCAGATTCAACCAGGCTGCTTTTGGGTGGACTGGCACAGAGGACGGTTTTGGATACGTTGAGGGAAGAAGGAGAGGATGTAGATTTAGATTATATAATGAAAAAAGGATTCAATGGCATAAGATGCGTTGAATCAGGCGGACCAGAACCGGGTGTAGGGTGTGCAGGCAGAGGTATTATAACTTCTATAAACATGCTGGAGAGGCTGGGTGCATATACCGATGATTTGGATTATGTTTTTTACGATGTGCTGGGTGATGTGGTGTGCGGGGGCTTTGCCATGCCCATCCGTGAAGGAAAGGCGAAGGAAATATATATTGTAGCCAGCGGCGAAATGATGGCTCTCTATGCAGCTAACAATATATCAAAAGGTATTAAAAGATATGCCAACAGAGGTGGTGTGAGACTGGGCGGAATAATATGCAACAGCAGAAAAGTGGACAATGAAAGGGAACTGCTGGAGGCATTTGCCAAAGAACTGGGCACTCAGCTTATTTATTTTGTTCCCAGGGACAATGTGGTGCAGAAGGCTGAAATTCACAAGCAGACTGTAATACAATTTGATCCTGACTCAAATCAGGCAAATGAATACAGATCTCTTGCAAAGGCAATAGAGGAAAACAAAAAATTTGTAATACCGAAGCCTATGTCTCAAAAGAGACTGGAAGAAATATTTTTAAAACATGGTCTTACGGATAAGAATCTCAGTGCTGTTTGATATTTTGTTGTATAAAGGTTGACCAGAAAAACTGGAGACCAGATTTTATTTGATTGCAGAATAAAATCCGGTCTCTTTTTTGTTATTATAGTATTTATTGTCTGTTGAAAATCTTAGAAGAAGGGAGGAAAGCTGACTATCATGATAAGTATAAGAAATTTGAGCAAGACTTTCAGTACTCCCAAGGGAGATATTCAAGTGTTGAAAGATATAAATCTGGAAGTTGAAAAAGGTGATATTTTTGGAATAATAGGGTTCAGCGGGGCTGGTAAATCTACTATGATACGCTGCCTTAACAGACTCGAGGAGCCGACTTCAGGAACTGTTGTAATTGGAGACAAAAATATAACGGATATGAATAAAGACGAACTTAGAGAAGCCAGAAAAAAAATAGGAATAATATTTCAAGATTTTAATTTGTTCGATTCCATGACTGTATATGAAAATGTGGCTTTTCCATTGGAAATATCGGGCTATTCCAAAGAAAAAATAAAAAATAGGGTAGGTGAAATACTGGATTTGGTGGATTTAAATGATAAAGTTGATTCTTATCCTGCCCAATTGAGCGGCGGCCAGAAACAGAGAGTTGGTATAGCCCGGGCTCTTGCCAATAAACCGGATGTGCTTTTGAGTGATGAGGCCACTTCTGCTCTTGATCCGCAGACTACCTATTCCATACTGGAACTTTTAAGGGACATAAATAAAAAACTCAATTTGACCATTCTTCTTATAACCCATGAGCTGGATGTCGTTAAATACATTTGCAACAACATGGCTGTAATTGAAGAGGGAAAAATCGTAGAAGTGGGAAGTACTGATTCAATATTTTTAAATCCCAAAAGCGATACTGCCAAGAAATTTGTAAAAATAATGAGAAACCTCAGCATAAATTCCCACTGTCCTGGAGGTGAGGTAATATGACCGAAGATTTTAAAATGCTGATCCTAAAGGGACTGTCGGAAACAATAGAGATGGTGGCTATATCAGGTTTCATAGCGCTTCTTATAGGTATGCCGCTTGGAATCATATTGGTGGTTACTAAGAAAGGACATATTCTGGAACATGAAAAATTGAATAAGGTTCTGGCAGCTGTGGTAAATGCAATAAGATCCCTTCCCTCAATAATATTAATTGTAGTTTTGCTGCCTCTGGCCAGGTTGATTGTTGGGACTACACTTGGGATGAAAGCGGCTATTGTTCCAATATCCATAGGGATAGCACCTTTTTTAGCCAGAATTATTGAAACTTCTATAGAAGAAGTACAGTGGGGAAAAATTGAGGCGGCTTTGGCTGTTGGTGCAAAGCCTTTTCAGATAATATTAAAAGTTTTGATACCAGAAGCACTGCCTTCCCTTGTAAGGGGGATTACGATTTCAATCATATCCATTATTGAATTTACTGCCGTAGCCGGTGCAATAGGAGCGGGAGGTCTCGGAAGCCTGGCAATACGTTTTGGTTATGAAAGATTTCGCAAAGATATTATGATAGCTACTGTTGTGCTGCTGATTTGTCTGGTACAGCTTATACAGTTTTCTGGAGATCATATTTCCAGATATATAAATAAAAAGAGATATAAATTTGATTGAATGTTTTAAAGGAGATGAATCGATGTGAAAAAGAAAAGTGTGATGTTGCTGGTACTGGCATTGACTGTAGTGATTGGACTGCTTCCGGGCTGCGGGAATAGTTCTGGCAGTACGGACGGCGGAAGCGGCAAGAACAAAAATACTACAGTAAAGATAGGGGCGGCAGCGGTGCCCCATGCGGAAATATTAAATCATGTAAAACCTATGCTGGCAAAGGAGGGCATTAATTTAGATGTCGTGGTGCTGGATGACGAGGACCAGCTTAACCCCGCCCTGCAGGAAAAACAAATAGATGCAAATTATTTTCAGCATTTGCCTTATCTGAAATCCGTAGCCAAGGAAAAGGGATATAATTTTGCTGTGGCTGGAAAAGTCCATGTTGAACCAATGGGTTTTTATTCCGATAAAATCAAAAGTAAAAATGATATTAAAAATGGTGCCAAAATCGCCATACCTAACAATTCATCCAATGAATACAGGGCACTGGCACTTCTTGAGACAGAGGGGCTTATCAAATTGAAATCAGGGATAGCCAATTACAGTGCAACGCCTTCGGATATTGCCAAAAATACTAAAAATCTGCAATTCGAGGAAGTGGATGCGGCTCAACTTCCCAGGGTATTAAAAGATGTGGACGGTGCTGTAATAAATACGAATCTTGTACTTGAAGCTAAGATGGATCCCAATAAAGCACTGTTCAGGGAGGGCAGTAAATCACCTTATGCAAATATAATTGTTGTGAGGAAGGGCGATGAAAATAGAAAAGAAATAAAAGCAGTAGTAAAAGCTCTCAATTCAGAAGATGTCAAGAATTTTATAAAGAAAAAGTATGGAGTTGCAGTAGTGCCAGCTTTTTAAAGAGGAGGTGTAGTATTGGGTATTGATATAAAATCCCCGGAAGTGGAGGTAAGGGAATCCAGGCTGGGTTCAATTACGGGTTTTGCCGGAACTGCCGGAGAATTGTGCGATAGCTATAAAAAAGGCAAATTATGCGACAGAAGAAGAAGTTTTAGCCAATGCCTCGGGTGCAGCTCGGGAAATGCACTTTGTCAGCTGGCTATGATACAAGATGCAGTGGTAATAAATCATGCTCCAATAGGGTGCTGTGCCGATTTCCAAGATTATAATTTTACAAACAGGGTGGGACAGAGGAGAAGAAATATGCCGCTGAAAAATGCCAGATTGCTAAATACCAATCTGCAGGAAAAAGATATGATTTACGGCGGAGTTTTCAAATTGGAAAAGACTGTGCGTGAAGCATATAAAAGGTTCAATCCCAAGGCAATTTTTGTAACTGCATCCTGCGCTTCCGGAATTATTGGAGATGACGTGGAAGGCGTGACTGACAAATTACAGGAAGAATTGGGCATACCTGTGGCATATGTGTCCTGTGAGGGGTTTAGATCAAGAATTTGGACGACGGGTTTTGATGCTGCTTATCATGCTATTTTGAGGAAAATTGTTAAGCCCCCCGTTGAAAAGAAAAGTGACGTTGTAAATGTAATTAATTTTTGGGGGAGTGATATATTTACGGATTTATTTGGCCGAATAGGGCTGAAGCCCAATTACATCGTCCCTTTTTCAAATATAGAAAAATTGGAGAGAATATCTGAATCTGCTGCTACAGTGCAGGTATGTCCTACCTTGGGGACATATCTGGCTGCTGGACTCGAACAGGAATATGGGGTGGCTGAAGTCAAGTCGCCGCCTCCATATGGGATAACTGGAACTGATATGTGGTTTAGGGAGCTTGGAAAAGCTGTCGGCAGGGAAAGTGAAGTGGAGGAACTCATAAAATCGGAGAAGCACAGGATTGCCCCAAAGCTTGAAAGGCTCAGGGAAAAACTCGAGGGCAAAAGAGTGTATGTAACTGCTGGGGCAGCCCATGGTCACAGTCTCATAGCTCTTTTAAGAGATCTTCACATGGAAGTGGTGGGGGCAGCCATATTTCACCACGATCCGTGTTATGACGACAGAAATCCCGAAAGTGACAGCTTGGGACATGTAGTGAGAAATTATGGCGACATTGAAAATTATGATGTGTGCAACAAGCAGCCCTTTGAACTGGTAAATATACTCAATAGGTTGAAACCCGACCTGCTGGTAGCCAGACACGGTGGGATGTCTTCCTGGGGACCAAAGCTTGGAATACCTACATTTTTAATGGGGGATGAGCAGTTTGGACTTGGATACGGGGGACTTATAAATTATGGCAATAAAATAATTGATGTTCTTGCCACTAAAGAATTTGTAAAAAATATTGCCTGTCACTGTGAGCTTCCCTATACCGATTGGTGGTTGAAGCAGGATCCCTGTACTTTTCTAGGAGGTGGATGTAATGGCAAAAACGACTGATATAGTTGAGCAGCCCAGGCATTATTGTGCATTGGGAGCGGAACAGTCTGTATTGGCCATCAAAAAAGCTATTCCAATAATACACTCCGGTCCTGGCTGCGGAATCAAGCTTTATGACGGACTGAGTGTCGCCTCGGGATACCAGGGTATAGGATATTCAGGCGGGAGCTCTGTTCCCTGTACAAATACAACTGAAAGGGAAGTTGTATTTGGGGGAGAAAAAAGATTGAGACAGGTTATAGATGGAGCTTTGAAAGTTTTAAAAGCTGATCTGTTAGTGGTTTTGACAGGGTGCACTGCGGACATAATAGGGGATGATGTGGAAGAAATAGTAAGTGAATATAGAGATAGGGGTATTCCGATAGTCTGCGCCGAGACAGGTGGATTCAGGGGGAGTAATTTTAAAGGGCACGAGATGGTGGTTGAAGCCATCATAGATCAATTTATAGGGGAAAAGAGAGTAAAAGTGAAGAGAGGTCTTGTAAATGTTTGGTCTGTGCTTCCCTATCAAGATTCCTTCTGGACCGGCAATTTGCTGGGAATAAAAAAGCTGCTTCAGGGAATAGGCCTTAAAGTAAATATACTTTTTGGTACGGAGTCGAAAGGGGTGAATGAGTGGAAGACAATTCCCGACGCCCAGTTTAATCTGGTGCTTTCACCCTGGGTGGGGCTGAATATTGCAAAGCATCTGGAAAAGAAGTATGGGACTCCATACCTGCACTATCCAATACTGCCAATAGGGGCAAAGGAAACCGGCAAATTTTTGAGAACTGTTGCAGAATTTGCACAACTGGACAGGAAAAGAGTTGAAGAATTTATAGAAAAGGAGGAAAAGAGATTTTATTATTATATTGAGAGGTCCTTGGACTTTTTCATAGAATTTAGATATGATATGGCAGATAGGTTTTTTAATATAACGGATTCTTTTTATGCGCTGGGAATAAGCAAATTTCTGGTGAATGAACTTGGAATTGTCCCGGGACAGCAGTATATAACGGATGACACTCCTGAAAAATATAGACATGGCATAAAACAGGAATTTGTCCACCTGTCGGATACTTTTTCTTCAAAGGTTATATTTGAAATAGACGGAGGTAAAATTCATGAAAGCCTGAGAAAATATCCCCTTGAAAATTACAGGCCTCTTATATTGGGAAGTTCCTGGGACAGGGATATAGCTTCTGAGCTGAATGGATTTTGGATAAATATATCTATTCCAGTTCTGCACAGGCTGGTGCTGAACAGGAGTTACGTCGGATACAGCGGCGGATTGACCCTGATGGAGGATATATACAGCAGTATATTGAATACCTATAAATAATATACTCAATTGGAAATATTTTATTGAAATAATTTGCTTTAGGATGTATTATTAATGTAGTAGTATAAAAGTTGGTTTGGATGATTGTGGCGTGAGATAACAACGTATGTTAACCGAAGGAGCAATGATATATTTTCACAACTATATCAGAAACTTTCAGGTATAATATAACGTCATGGGACAAAGCTCTGGAAAATCTGCATTTTAAAGCAGTACCGAAGGTGAAAGATGTTTTGCATCGAAACTCTCAGGTAAATGAACAGGGACATGTGAACAGTTTGTTTTCATGTCTTTTTTGCTATCTAAAAATATGATCAGGAGGGTTTGCTGTGGAGAAATTAAAGAAAACTGCACTGTTTGATTCCTATAAAAAATATGGTGCAAAGATGATAGATTTTGCAGGATGGTCTATGCCGGTACAATTTGAGGGCATAATACCCGAACACAATGCGGTCAGGGAAAAAGCTGGTTTATTTGATGTTTCGCATATGGGTGAAGCTGATATAAGGGGAAAAGATGCCCTGAAATTTGTACAGAATTTGATTACAAATGATGCATCTGTGCTTGAGGACAATCAGGTGATGTACAGCCCCATGTGTTATCAAAATGGCGGAGTTGTAGATGATATTATAGTATACAGATTTGATGGAGGACATTTCTTCTTGGTCATAAATGCTGCAAACATTGAAAAGGATATCAACTGGATGCTTGAAAATTGTGATGGTTTTGATGTGAAAATTGCAAATATATCTTCTTCCATTATACAGCTGGCACTTCAGGGACCTGAAGCCCAAAACATACTTCAAAAACTCACCGATGTGAATTTGGAGGAAATTAAGTTTTTCTTTTGCAGGAGGGATGTATCGGTCTGCGGGAGAAAATGCATGATATCCAGAACAGGATATACGGGAGAAGATGGGTTTGAAATTTATTCCAGTACTGAAAATGCAGAATATCTGTGGAACAATATACTTGAAGCCGGAAGGAAAGAGGGCATAAAACCAGTGGGACTAGGTGCAAGAGATACACTGAGGTTTGAAGTGAATCTCCCTCTCTATGGCAATGAACTTTCTGAATTCATTACTCCTCTTGAAGCCGGACTGGGATTTTTTGTAAAACTGGACAAAAAAGATTTCATAGGGAAGATTTCCCTTTTAAAGCAGAAAAAAGAGGGGCTTAAAAGGAAGATAATTGGATTTGAAATGATAGACAGGGGTATTCCAAGAAAGGGATATGAGGTCTTTAAAGAAGATAGGAAGATAGGTGAAGTGACTACGGGATACAGATCCCCGTCACTAAAGAAGAATTTGGGACTTGCTCTTGTAAACTCGAGTTATTCCAGACTTGGAACTGAGATTTTTGTAAAAATAAGAGGCAGGTTTCTTAAAGCGGAAGTTGTAAATAAAAGATTTTATAAAAAAAATTATAAAAAATGATGGGGAGGAAGTTGTAGATGAAAACTTTAGAGGGAGCATTTTATACGAAGGATCACGAATGGATAAAGGCAGATGATGGGAATAAAGCTTATGTGGGCATAACTGATTTTGCCCAGGATTCTTTAGGCGATATTGTATTTGTTGATTTGCCCGAGGTGGATTCAGAATTTGAGAAGGGTGAAGTCTTTGGAGCGGTGGAATCTGTAAAAGCAGCTTCAGATCTGTATATGCCTGTATCGGGCAGGGTGATTAAAGTAAATGAGGGACTTGTGGATAATCCTGAATATGTAAACCAGGATCCCTATGAAAACTGGATAATTTGCATTGAAATGTCAGATAATTCACAACTTAGCGAACTCTTGGATTCAAAAAATTATAAAAATTTATGTGATGGAGAGTGATATTATGCATCCTTATTTGCCGCTGACGGATGAAGACAGACAAATTATGTTGAAAAAAATAGGAATAAATAAAATAGATGACTTATTTTCTGACATACCTGAGAGCATACGTCTGAAAAGAAAATTGGATATTAATGATGGAATGTCCGAACTTGAAGTGAAGTCCTATATTGACGATATTGCGAAATTGAATAGGAGCTGTAGTGAATTAACCTGTTTTCTAGGTGCAGGAGCTTATGATCATTATATACCTTCCATAGTGAGACACATAATATCGAGATCTGAATTTTATACTGCATATACTCCTTATCAGGCTGAGATAAGCCAGGGTACCCTACAGAGTATATTTGAATATCAGACTGTTATGGCTGATTTGACAGGGATGGATGTTTCCAATGCATCCATGTATGATGGAGCCACGGCCTGTGTTGAAGCTGCACAGATGGCTGCAAATATCGTGAGACGAAAAAAGATAATTGTATCTAAGACCGTTAATCCGGAAGCCAGAAAAGTGCTTGAGACCTATTTGAGATTTAAAGATTTGGAGCTTGTGGAAATAGACGAAACATGTGGAGTTACAGATATAGACAGACTTAAGGCCGAGCTGGATGGAGATACTGCGGCAGTTATAGTCCAGACACCAAATTTTTTTGGAATAATAGAGGAACTTGAAGATATGGAAAAGTATATCCATAAGAACAGATCACTTTTGATAGTATATTGCAGTCCCATTTCCCTCGGTATACTGAAAAATCCCGGCGAGTGCGGTGCAGATATAGCTGTGGGTGAAGGGCAGCCCCTTGGAAGCAGGATGAATTATGGCGGACCATATTTTGGATTTTTAACTGCAAGAAAGAAATATCTCAGGAAAATTCCCGGCAGAATTGTAGGAGAAACAACGGACAGGGAAGGTAAAAGAGGTTTTGTGCTTACACTTCAGGCAAGAGAACAGCATATAAGAAGAGAAAAAGCCTCTTCGAATATATGTTCTAATGAAGCTTTAAACGCACTGGCTGCCCTGATATATTTGGTTACACTTGGCAAAGAAGGAATCAGGGAGGTTGCCTGCCAGAATATACAGAAAGTTCATTATGCCTTTAAAAAACTTACTGAAAGCGGAAAGTATAAACCGGTGTTCAACAGGCCGTTTTTTAACGAATTTCTGATCCGATCTGAAGTTCCAGTGAGAAAAGTGAATGAGAAGCTGCTTCAGCACAATATATTGGGGGGATATGAAGTGGGAGAAAATTCCATGATATTGTGTGTTACTGAAAAGAGGACAAAATCCGAAATAGATAAATTGGTTTCTGTATTGGAGGCGATGTAGTATGATTGGTGAATACAACAAACTTATTTTTGAACTTTCTAAAAAGGGAAGGAGAGCTTATTCTCTTCCGCAGTGTGATGTACCTGAGGAGGATATTTCCAAGCTTGTTCCTGAAAAGTTCATAGAAAAAGAAGAGCTGAAGCTTCCTGAAGTGAGCGAAGTGGATGTTGTGAGACATTTTATACGGCTTTCAAATAAAAATTTTGGTGTGGATACCGGATTTTATCCTCTTGGCTCCTGTACCATGAAATACAACCCCAAGATCAATGAAGATATGGCAAATTTGGATGGATTTACCGGACTTCATCCCTATCAGCCCGAGAAAACGGTCCAGGGCGCTTTGAGGCTCATGTATGAGTTGAGTGGAAAACTTTCCGAGATAATGGGATTTGATTCCGTATCGCTGCAGCCTGCGGCAGGAGCCCACGGTGAAATTTCGGGACTTATGATAATAAAGGCCTATCATGAAAAAAGGGGGGATTTTAAGAGAAAGAAAATAATTGTACCTGGTTCGGCCCATGGAACCAATCCTGCTTCGGCTGCCTGTGCAGGCTTTGATGTAGTGGAAGTCAAGTCTGATGAAGATGGAACGGTTGATATTGAATCTTTAAAGTCCCTGTTAGATGACGAAGTGGCGGGACTCATGCTTACAAACCCGAATACACTGGGCATATTTGAAAAAAATATTTCGAAAATAGCAAAGTTTGTTCACGGTGCCGGGGGACTTCTCTATTATGACGGTGCAAATATGAATGCCAATATGGGGAAAACGAGGCCCGGTGACATGGGATTTGACGTATGTCATATAAATCTGCACAAGACATTTTCAACACCTCACGGCGGGGGAGGACCAGGAAGTGGTCCTATAGGGACTAAAAAAGAGCTTTCACAGTTTTTACCTGTTCCCATCGTGTCCAAAAAAAATGAAAGGTATCACCTCGATTATGACAGGCCTTATTCCATAGGAAAAGTCAGGAACTTTTATGGAAACTTTGGTGTGATGGTGCGGGCTTTTTCCTATATATTGAGCATGGGTGCCGAAGGTCTTAGGGAAGTCAGTGAAAATGCAGTTTTAAATGCAAATTATATAAAGGAAAGTCTTAAAGATTATTACAATGTGCCTGTAGAGGGTGCCTGCAAGCATGAATGTGTACTTGGAGGGCTGAAAAATAATAAAAATGGTGTTACCACCCTTGATGTTGCCAAACGCCTTATAGATTACGGCTATCATCCACCGACAATATATTTTCCGCTTATTATAAAAGAAGCCATGATGATAGAACCTACAGAAAATGAAAAGTTAGAAACTCTGGATGAATTTGTGGAAAATATGATAAAAATCGCAGAGGAGGCGGAGAAAAATCCGGATATAGTCAGATCCGCTCCAAATACAACTTATATTAAGAGGCTGGATGAGGTTAAAGCCGCGAGGAAACCTGTGGTAAAATGGAGTAAGTAGAAGAGGGGTGCAATTATGATTGAAATTGGTAACTTTGATTTTAATAAACTTTCCATGTTTAAAGATATGGATGAATCTACTTTGAAGCTCTTAAAACAAAAGTCCTTTAAAGAATATGTCCCTAAAGGCAAGATACTGTTTTATGAAAGGGACAGGGTTGATAGAATTTACTTTATTCTGAATGGAAAGATGACCATGTACAGGATGTCGGAAGAAGGGCAGAAAAGAATTATCTATATCTTGAACGACGGGGAATTTATAAATGAAGTTACTTTTGAAAATCTACCTGTATCCATAAGCTGCCAGGCTTTTGAAGACAGCTGCATTCTGTATTTCTTAAAGAAGGATTTGATGGAAATAATGTCCGGGGATTTTGATCTCACATGTGTGATTATGAATTCCATGGCCAAAAAAATAAGAAGACTTTACAGGCAGCTAAAAAATACAGTGCCTCTGAGAATGGATAAAAAGCTGGCAGCCAAACTCTGGAAATTATCCAGGGATTATGGCGTGAAAACTGAAGAGGGAACACTTATTGATTTGAATATGAGTATAACTTATCTGGCGGATATGCTTGGAAGTACCAGGGAAACTGTTTCAAGGTGCATGAACGGTTTCAAAAAAAAGGGAATGATCATATTTCAAAATAGGAAGATAATAGTCGTAGACCCAAAAGTACTGTCACTGTATTTCAGGGGAATCTGATGGGACAAAGACGCGGCTGCGGTAAAATAAAAAAACTGTGTTTACATAATTTGTGTAAACACAGTTTTTTTATTGCAGCGTGATCTATGTCACATTATATTTTTCGTATTTGTGATATGTTAAATATATAGCAATCTTTGTTTGAATATTTTATTTCAAGGAGGAAAAAAAGAATGGGATTTTTAATTGATACTGAAGAATTCAATAATTTCCTCGAAAAACTGAGCAGGCATTATAGGATATATGCCCCGGTGAATTTAAAAGGCAAGGGGAGATTTTCTGATACGGACTCGGTGAGATATATGCAGGTCAATACCATTGAGGAGATAGAGTTCAATAAAAAATCAAATTTTTCACCCAGGGAAGTACTTCTCCCAATTACCCAGACGTTGTTTTATTTTACTGAAAATTCTGTAAAAGAACCCGAAGTGGACAGCAAAAAGATACTGCTGTTTTTAAGAAGCTGTGATGTTAATGCCATAAAAAGAATTGATGAAATTTATCTGAGAAATGGACCCGAAGATATTTACTATGGGAAGCTGAGGGATAAGGTCAAATTTGTACTTATGGAATGTGAACACAGTTTTGAGAATTGTTTTTGCTGCAGCATGGGGTGTAACACTACCCTGGATTATGATTTATTTGTGAGATATAAGGATAAAAAGGTTTTTGTGGAATGCAGGGACAGAAGTTTTGAACCGTTTTTTAAAAATGAAGGGCAGTGCGATGTAAAACCACATTTTGTAAAATCAAATGATATAAAAGTAAGGATTCCTGAAAATATAGATGAAAATATTTTCAATAATTTTATGTGGGATGAGTATTCTGCGAGATGTATTGCCTGTGGAAGGTGCAATGTGGTATGCGGAACTTGTACGTGCTTTTCCATGCAGGATATTTTCTACCGGGACAATGAAAACGCAGGTGAAAGAAGAAGAGTCTGGTCTTCCTGCATGGTGGACGGATATACGGATATAGCAGGGGGACATAGTTTTAGAAAAAGCAATGGAGAGAGAATGAGGTTTAAAGTTATGCACAAGATCTATGATTTTAGAAAGAAATTTGGATACAATATGTGCGTTGGTTGTGGAAGATGTGACGATGTATGTCCTGAATATATATCCTTTTCAAATTGTGTGAATAAATTGAATAACGCAGCCAGGGAGGTGAAATAGATGGGGAATATATATCTGCCGAAAGAAAGCAAAATATTGGATGTAAAAAAGCATACTGATATAGATTATACTTTTAGAATGGAGTTCTCAGGAAGAGTTAAACCAGGGCAATTTTTTGAGATCTCCATACCCAAGTGCGGTGAGGCGCCCATATCCGTTTGTGAAATCGGCAAGGGCTATGTGGATTTGACTATAAGACGTGTAGGAAGGGTTACAGATGTGGTTCACAGTTTATGTAAAGGAGACAGGCTTTTTATGAGAGGTCCATATGGTAACGGTTTTGATGTGGATTTATATAAAGATAAAGAACTTGTTGTAGCTGCAGGGGGAACAGGTACGGCACCTGTGAAAAGCATAATAGACTATTTTTCAGATAATAGGGATGAAATTGCAGATTTCCATGTACTTATGGGTTTCAAATCGCCGGAGGATATTTTGTTTAAAGACAGCATAAAAAAGTGGAGCAGAAATGTCGATGTAATTTTAACGGTGGATAGGGCAGATGAAAATTACCATGGGAATGTGGGGCTTATTACCAAATATATCAAGAATATTCCAATCAAAAATCTGAATCAGGCACAGGCCATTGTAGTTGGTCCCCCGATGATGATGAAATTTACAATAGATGAATTCTTAAAAAGGGGAATTAGTGAAGAAAACATTTGGGTTTCCTATGAGAGAAAAATGTGCTGCGGTTTAGGCAAATGCGGTCACTGCAGGATGAATGACACCTATATATGTCTGGAAGGCCCGGTATTTAACTATGTTAAGGCCAAACATATGGTGGATTAGAAGAGGAGGGTTGTTTATGGATATTGATGTAAAAGCCCTGAAAAAAAACGCATTCAGGGTGACTAAGGAAAGAGGCAAAACGGCTATAAGGATAAGAGTGCCGGGAGGGCATATGAAAGCAAAATATTTTACCCTGCTTCAAAAAATTTCAGAAGAATATGGGAATGGAACAATTCACATTACAACCAGGCAGGGATTTGAAATACCGGGCATTGATATGAAAAATATAGCATTGATAAATGAACTCATACAGCCTGTTATTGAAGGACTTGAAATAAACCAGAAAAATGTAAACGGAGGATATCCGGCTTCAGGTGCAAGAAATGTCTGCGCCTGTATAGGCAGCAGGGTATGCCCTTTTGCAAACTATGACACTACTGCTTTTGCAAAAAGAATAGAAAAAGCCATATTTCCCAACGACTATCACGTGAAGATTGCACTCACAGGGTGTCCCAATGATTGTATAAAGGCCAGGATGCATGACTTTGGGATCGTAGGGATGACGGAGCCGCAGTATGACAGCTGCAGGTGTATAGGCTGCAAGTCCTGTGTCAATAACTGTAAACTCAGATCTGCAGATGCTCTCAGCTTTGAAAATTTTAAAGTTGTGAGAGATGGCAGCAAGTGTATAGGCTGCGGGGAATGTGTGGGCAAGTGCCCGGCAGGTGCATGGACAAGGAACGGTAAAAAATACTACAAGCTGATTATAATGGGAAGAACCGGTAAAAAGGATCCCAGAATTGGGCGTGAGTTCATCAAGTGGATAGACAATGAAGACAGCATTATAAGAATAATTTTAAATACCTATGACTATATAGAAAACTATATGGATAAAAATGCTCCCGGCGGAAAAGAACATGTGGGGTATATTGTGGACAGAACCGGATATCAGGAATTTAAGAGATGGGCTTTAAAAGGGGTAAGACTTAATCCAGAAGCCGAAGTTAAAGAACATATCAACTGGTGAAAAACTTTATACGGCATATTAAAAAGGAGTGATAAAAAATATGGAAAATTTGAACTTGAAGGGGAATTCAAGGCAGGGGCTTGCAGGGGCAACGTTGGGTTTTTTTGTGGGGTTTGCAGCAGTGGCTCTTTATGGGGCGACGGCTTCTGTATTCAAACACAGTTTTCTAGATCTGAACCCCATTTTGCTGGCATTACTTGTTGCCATACCGAATTTGTCAGGATCGCTTCTCAGAATACCTTTTGCAGCCTGGGTGGATGTAAATGGGGGTAAAAAACCATTTATAGTGCTGCTCCTGCTTTCGATAGTTGGCATGACCGGCCTGTATGTGATTATGGCTTTTTTCAAACAGGATCTGGGCGGGTGTTATTCCCAGCTTTTGATCTTTGGCGCACTGTCGGGGTGCGGAATAGCCACATTTTCTGTAGGAGTTAGCCAGGCTTCCTACTGGTTTCCTCAGGATAAACAGGGGATAGCTCTTGGAATATATGGAGGTGTTGGGAATCTGGCACCGGGAATATTTACGCTGCTGCTTCCAAACATAGCACTTCCTCTGCTGGGCTTGTCAGGTTCTTATCTGGCCTGGCTTATATTTCTGATAATAGGTACCATAGCCTATGCCGTCATAGGGAAAAATGCATGGTATTTTCAACTGATTAATTCGGGGGCGGAAAAAGAGGAAGCAAGGAAAATAGCTTCAGAAAAGTATGGACAGGAGCTGTTCCCAAATAACAAGCTCAGTGAAAGTCTGATGATTTCGGCAAAAACTTTGAAAACCTGGGCACTGGTTCTGGTGTATTTTACTACCTTTGGAGGTTTCCTAGCATTGACAAGCTGGCTGCCTACCTATTTTACAAGCTTTTTCAAACTCAATTTGAAAATGGCAGGTCTTTTGACGGCTGTGTATTCTATCGCCACATCTCTCATAAGAATTTATGGCGGTAAGATATCTGATAAAAGAGGAGGAGAATATACGTCGGCGGCAGCACTTATTGTGATGCTTATAGGGGCAGTATGCATGACTATAACTTCTTCACTGCCTATAGCCGTTTTGGGAATTCTGCTTTTAGCAGCTGGAATGGGAGTCACAAATGCGGCTGTATTTAAGATACTTCCTAAAGCAGTCCCGCATGCAGTCGGAGGAGCTTCAGGATGGGTCGGAGGACTGGGAGCTTTCGGGGGTTTCGTCATACCGCCTTTTATGGCATCCTTCATAGATAAAACTGGCAGGAGCTTAAGCGGGTATCAAAAGGGGTTCCTTATATTTGTGGTATTATCCGTGATTTCATTTTTAATTGTGAATTTTCTTAGAATTAATTCCGTAAAGAAAGAGAGATGATCTAACTATCATGAAAGTGAAACAATCTACATGCAATTATTGTTCCCTTGCGTGCAATCTGGATTTTTATGTGGATGACAATAAAATAAAGAAAATACTTCCAACCAAAGGGTATCCTGTAAACGATGGATTCTGTTGTATAAAAGGATTGAATTTATCCAGACAATGTACTAAATTCAAAACCAGGGGAATGCCGCTTATAAGAGATAAAAAGGGAAAAATTCATTTTGTCTCGTGGAAAGATGCATTTGAAACCTTTGCAATCAAAATGAACTCCATTCAGAAAAAATACGGGAAACAGAGTGCTGCATATTTGAGTACAGGACAGATAACGACTGAAGAAATGGCACTTCTGGGATTTATAGGGAGAATGTATATGGGGATCAGCGGTGATGGAAATACAAGACTTTGCATGAGTACATCGGCTGTGGCCTATAAACAGAGTTTTGGATTTGATGCTCCGCCCTATACTTTGAAGGATTTGGAAATTTCAGATACCATTGTACTCGTCGGGGCAAATCCCGTAGTTGCACATCCCATTGCCTGGAGCCGCATAAGAGAGAATAAAACCGCAAAAATAATAACCATTGACCCGAGAAAATCGGAAACGGCGGTCAATTCTGACTGGTGGATAGGTATAAAACCAAAATCTGATATTGTATTTTTATATACCCTGGCCAATGTGCTTATAAATAAAAACTGGATTGACAGAGATTATATCGTGAATTGTTCAGAAAATTTTGAAATATTCAAAGAACACGTTAAAAAATATTCTCTGGAATATGCAGAGAGAAAGACAGGCATTTCAGGTAAAGATATAATTAAGCTTGCCGGATTGATTCACAAAGGTGAAAAGGTTTCATTCTGGTGGACCATGGGGGTAAACCAGGGATGGCAAGCTGTGAGAACTGCCCAGGCCATAATAGATCTTGCAGTTATCACTGGGAATATGGGAAGAGAGGGAACTGGAGCAAATTCACTGTCTGGACAGTGCAATGCCATGGGATCAAGATTGTACAGCAACACCACGGCTTTATACGGGGGAAGAGATTTTGACAATCCGGTGCACAGAAAAGAGATCTCATCTATTTTAGATGTGGATGAAAAGATGATACCTGAAAAACCTACTATTCCATATAATGAAATTATCAACAGAATAAACGGCGGGGATATCAAAGCACTTTGGGTAATTGGAACAAATCCTGCACATTCCTGGGCAAATAATGGGGAATTCAAAAGAGCAGTTAAAAATTTGGAGCTTTTAGTTGTACAGGACATATATGCTGATACGGATACTTCCAAACTATGTGATCTGTTTTTGCCTTCTGTCCCGGCTTTAAAAAAAGAAGGCTCTTTTATAAATACTGAAAGGCGTATTTCAGCGGTGGTACCTGTACTTAAAAAAGAGAAGGGAGAATTGACTGATTATGACATACTGCTTGGAATAGGAAGGGCCTTCAAAATAGGAAAATCCCTGGAAAAATGGAAAACACCAAGACATGCTTTTGAACTGATAAAGGAGTTCAGCAGGGGGATGCCATGTGATATAACCGGAGTGGATTATAAAAAGTTAATTTTTTCAAGAGGAATACAGTGGCCCTTTAGAGAGGGCGACAAACTGGATGATGAGAGGAGATTGTTTGAGGACAATAGATATTTTACGCCAAATGGAAAGGTTAAGCTTATCTATGAGGAACCAGTAAAAAATCCGGCCGCTGCAGGTGAAGATTTTCCCTACATATTGAATTCAGGGAGGGGAACCGTAGGACAGTGGCATACACAGACTAGAACCCGGGAAATTGAATTTGTAAAGGACAGTTCCATGGCGTCTGCCTATATTTTCATGAATTTCAAATTGGCTGAAAGGTTGGGTTTAAAGCGAAATGAATATGCAATTATATCGTCTATAAATGGGTGTAAAAGTAAATTCAAGGTTATACCTACGGATAATATCGGCGAAAACCAGCTATTTGCCCCGATTCACTATATAGAAACAAATTTCCTGACACCATCTGTATTTGACAGATATTCAAGGGAGCCTTCCTATAAGTGTACAGCTGTAAATGTGAAAAAAATTCAAAACTCTAGGAGATGATGATTTTGAAGAGGATAAAAATAGACAGGAACAGGTGTATAGGTTGTCTTACCTGTACTACTGCCTGTATTGTCTCCCATAATTGTGCGGACAACAGAAGCAGAATTACCATGAGCAGCAGCGGAAGATACGCCCCTATATTCTGCAGGCATTGTGACAAGCCCGAATGTGTGTATACCTGTATGACAGGTGCCATGAGCAAGAATCAAGAGACTGGAATAGTGGGATATGATAAATCACGGTGTGCAAGTTGTTTTATGTGCATAATGGCATGTCCTTACGGGGTATTGAAAGCAGACAGTGAAAACAGTAAAGAGATTATGAAATGTGATATGTGTCAGCATACGGAAAGCGGCAGGCCGCAGTGTGTAGAGCGATGTCCCATGTCTGCCATTACTTTGGAGGAGGTGTGAAATCCATGAGATATATTGTGATAGGGGCGTCCGCTTCTGGTATAAATGGTGCCAAAACTCTAAGACAGCTTCAGCCAAATGCGGAAATAATAATGGTTTCGGAGGATAGGTATGTCTATTCCAGATGCATACTGCACCGATATATCAGCGGTGACAGGGATATAAAAGGGCTTGATTTTACAGAAAAAAACTATTTTGAAAAGTACAATATAAAATGGATAAATGGAGTAAAGGTTACTGAGCTCAATGATGGTAAACACAGTATAAGGCTTTCAGATAATACCGAGCTGAGCTATGACAAACTTCTTATAGCAAGCGGTGCCGGATCCTTTATACCTCCTGTTGAAAACTTAAGGGAAGCAAATAATGTATTTGGGTTGAGAACTTTGGAGGATGCTGAAAGAATAAAAGAAGCTGTAAAAAGTGTAAAAAATGTAGTTGTGCTTGGGGCAGGGCTTATCGGAGTTGATGCAGTTGCCGGGCTTTTAAACCACGGACTAAATATATATGTTGTGGAAATGAACGATAGGGTTTTGGCACTTCAATTGGACAAGTGTGCTGCAGAAAAATACCATGAACTTTTTAGAGAAAAAGGTGTAAATTTAAAACTAAAAGTTAAAGCAGAAAAACTTGTAATTGACAGGAACAATAACCCTAAAAAGATGCTTTTGAATACAGGGGAGGAAATTCCCTGTGAACTTGTAATACCGGCTGCCGGTGTAAGAGCCAATATTGACTTTTTAAAGAAAAGTAATGTAAAAGCGGATAGATCCGGTCTTGTCATTGATGAGAAAGGACAGACAAATGTAGATGATGTCTATGGTGCAGGTGATGTGACCGGAAGGAATCCTATCTGGCCTACGGCAGTAAAGGAAGGGATTGTGGCAGCCAACAATATGGCAGGCAATAGACTTTTAATGACAGATTTTTTCGGGAGTAAAAATACCATGAATTTTTTGGGGCTGGCTACTATGTCCCTGGGATTGGTGTCAGCACCGGATGAAACCTATAATGAAGAGATAGAAATCAAAGGTGGAAATTATAAAAAGATAGTGCATAAAGAAGGTGTGATATATGGGGCAATAATTCAGGGGGATCTGTCCTATGCAGGCATATTGACTCAGCTCATCAGCAAGAAGATAGATATATCGAGAGTAAAAAAACCAATTTTTGAAATAGATTATTCAGATTTCTTTAATTTAAAGGAAAATTTGGAGTATACTTATTAGTATCATATGAGTCAAAGGAAGTTGAACAGCATGGCTGAGAACTATTTTACCAATGCAGCTGCACTGGCGAGAGATCTGTGTGCAAAAAAATTGGAAAAGGGAGATATTGCAGTAGATGCCACCATGGGAAAGGGTAATGATACTGTGCTTTTGGCAGAACTTGTAGGCATTTCGGGAAAAGTATATGCTTTTGATATACAGAGAGAGGCAGTTGGCATTACAAAAAAGAATTTAGATGAAAGAAATTTATCAAGACAGGTGGAGCTTATAAATGACGGACATGAAAACATGGACAGATATATACATGAAAAGGTAAAACTTGTTATATTCAATCTGGGGTATCTTCCAGGGGGGAATCATGATATCACCACCAGGACGGAAACTACACTGGCTGCCCTTAAAAAATCCATCAGGCTTATTCGGCAAAATGGAGTTGTAGTTTTGGTAGTGTACAGTGGACATGAGCAGGGGAAGGTTGAAAAAGATGTTCTGGGGACTTATTTGAAAAGTCTGGATCAAAAAAAATATACTGTAATAAGTACGTCTTTTATAAATCAAATAAATTGTCCGCCAATGCTTGTGGCAATTGAAAAGAGATTAGAATAAAGTGGGAACAGGATATTGACAAAATACTTTGATAATTATAAAATATAAGTATAATAATTAAATATTGATTCTTATCAAGAGTGGTGGAGGGACTGGCCCTATGATGCCCGGCAACCTGAATTTATATTATTCAATGGTGCCAATTCCAGCAGGTTAACCTGAGAGATGAGAAATGAAAGGATACAACTTCCCGTGGTTTCTCCATGGGAAGTTTTTGGTTCTGTAACCAAATTTAATATTTTAATTGGCCAACTGGAAAACTGGAGGTTAAATTTAACTTATGGCAGAAATTGAGTTCTGACAATAGGTAAAATTTAATCTTTTTTTAATAATTGATAATGCCGGGATAAGATAAATATTGAAAATATTACGGTGAATGTTGAGAAAGAAGGGATATGAATGAGTGCAATATTAAATGATGCGATGAAATATATAGATCAGTACCAGAAAACATACTCCGTTACAGTGGATGAACCTGATAAAATGCGTATTTTAAATATAGATGAATTTGTAAATGATTGTATAGATATATATTTTGTCGTTTATAAGGATGCCAAAAATATGGAGGATAATTCCATGATCAATGTTTACTTTGAGAGTAAAGTTAAAAAGTACAAGCTGTTCAAAAGTATATGTGTTTCTGGAAAATTGACTAAAATAGTATATCCCGCTGAAATTTACAGAGTATTGAAGACCTTGACTCATAAAAATAAAGGGAGGTATATCCAAAATGGCAGCTTGAAAAATTATGCCGTGTATAAATTGAAAGCGGAATATGTGAATCTACTTCCCACCTTGTAAATATTGACGATAAATATTATAATGAAATAAGGAGAATTACAGGGGTAGTCTTAAGATACTATCCCTATTTTTTTCAAGGTTAATCTATGATGAAAGGAAATAAATATGAGTAAAATATTGGTATTGGCTGAAAAACCTTCTGTGGGGAGGGATTTGGCCAGAGTACTTGGATGTAATAGAAAAAATACCGGCTATCTTGAGGGAGGCAGGTATGTGGTGACCTGGGCTCTGGGTCATTTGGTTACACTGGCTGATCCGGAGGCCTATGATGAAAAATATAAGAATTGGAATTTGGAAGATCTGCCCATGCTTCCTCAAAGACTGAAATTGGTAGTTATAAGGCAGAGCGGGAAACAATTCAATGTTGTTAAGTCCCAGATGAACAGAAAAGATGTAGAGGAAATAGTGATTGCCACGGATTCGGGAAGAGAAGGGGAACTGGTGGCCAGGTGGATAATAGAAAAGGCCAGAATAAAAAAACCTCTTAAAAGACTTTGGATATCTTCTCAGACAGATAAATCCATAAGAGAGGGGTTTAAGAACCTAAAACCTTCTTTCAAGTATGATAATTTATACAGGGCAGCACAGTGTAGGGCGGAGGCCGACTGGATAGTGGGGCTCAACATAACCCGTGCCCTTACCTGCAAATACAATGCACAGCTTACTGCAGGTAGGGTGCAGTCCGCTACACTGGCTATGATAGTTGACAGGGAGAGGGAAATACATGATTTTAAGCCAAGAAACTATTACGAGATTACTGCCCATTCCGACAGATTCAAATTGAAATGGGCTGATAAAAATGGCGGCAGAACTGGTATTTTTAATAAAGACAGGGCGGAAGATATTGTGAGAAGGACCAATGGCAAGCCATGCAGTGTAGTTGATGTAATGGAAAATGATAAGAGAAAGTTTTCACCGGCCCTGTATGATCTAACCGAGCTTCAGAGGGATGCCAACAGGATATTTAACTATTCTGCAAAACAGACTCTTTCCATAATGCAGAGACTTTATGAAAACTACAAGGTATTAACTTATCCCAGAACTGATTCCAGATATATTCCAACGGATGTATTTGAAACTATACCCGAAAGATTGAAGGCGATCTCACTTGGAAACTATAAAAAATTTGCACAGCAGATAATGGGTAGAAAGATAATTGCCCGCAAGAGCTTTGTGGATAACAGCAAAATTGGAGATCATCATGCGATAATTCCAACGGAACAAAGAGTCCAGCTATCTAAATTAAGTCCCGAGGAAATGAACGTGTATGATTTGGTTATAAGAAGATTTTTAGCAGTTATGCTTCCTCCCTATGAATATGTCCAGACTTCCATAAAGGCAGACATTGCCGGAGAATTGTTTACGGCCAGGGGAAATGTAGTAAAATCCAGTGGATGGAAGAAGGTATATGAGAGAGGAGAAAGCGTAAAAACAGAAACTGAGAAAGATGACCAGGTACTTCCAAAAATAAAAAAGGGAGATACTTTAAACATAAGAGCCGTAAAATTGAACGAACTTCAGACAAAACCGCCGGCTAGATTTACTGAAGGAACTCTTTTGTCTGCCATGGAAAATCCTCAAAAATATGTTAAATTGGACAGGGAAAATGCCAAAACTCTGGGAGAAACCGGGGGTATTGGCACTGTGGCTACCAGAGCGGATATAATAGAGAAACTGTTTAATATGTTTTATGTTGAAAAAAAAGGCAGGGAAATTGTTCCGACTTCCAAGGGAAAACAGCTTGTAAATCTGGTGCCTAAAGGACTTAAATCGCCTCTTATGACGGCAAAATGGGAAAGAGAACTTGAAAATATAAGTCTTGGAAGGGAAAAGCCCCTCGTGTTTTCAAAAAAAATGAGAAGGTATGCAGTGGATTTGGTGGATGATGTTAAAAAGAGCAGCAATAAATTTGTATATGATAATCTTACAGGTAAGAAATGTCCGCGCTGTGGAAAATACATGCTTCAGGTAAAGGGAAAAAGAGGAATGATGTATGTCTGTCAGGACAGGGCGTGCGGCTATAGGGAAAATATAAGTAGATTTACAAATATAAGGTGTCCTGAATGTCATAAAAAACTTGAACTCAGAGGAGAAGGCCAGGGGAGAATATATGTATGTCCTAATTGCAGTTTTAGAGAAAAAGCATCACTTTTTAACAAGAGGTTTGAGAAATCTGAAAATGGCTTGAACAGGAGAGATGTTTCAAAATATATGAGAAAAATAAAGAGGGAAAATGAAAAACCTATAAATTCATCATTGGCAGAGGCTCTTTCCAAGCTAAAACTAAAGTGAATTTTAAGACTTTGATTTCATGTATGCAATTATTTAATAATAAGTTAATAAGTGCTAAAATATATTATAGGTAATTTGTTGAGGAGGGACATGTATGGAAAATTTTGTTTTTAAAAATGCTACAGAAATTATTTTTGGCAGGGGCACTGAGAGGTTTGTTGGAAAAAAAGTAAAAGAGTATTCTGAATCCAAAAAAATTCTTTTCTGTTATGGAGGTGGAAGTATAAAGAGATCCGGGCTCTATGACAGGGTGGTGAAGTCCCTGAAGGAAAATGGCATTGAATTTATAGAACTTCCGGGAATAAAACCCAATCCAAGGTTGGGTCCTGTTAAGGAAGGCATAAAGATCTGCAGGGAAAACGGAATAAAATTTATATTGTCTGTAGGCGGCGGAAGTGCTGCAGATACTGCCAAGGCAATTGGAATTGGGGTACCCTATGACGGTGATGTGTGGGATTTCTACTGTGGAAAAGCTAAAGTAAAGAAAACACTGCCCGTAGGTGTCGTGATAACTCTTCCTGCCACCGGAACGGAAGCCAGCAACAGTTCGGTCATCATGAATGAAAATGGATGGTATAAAAAAGGACTGAATACAGTACTTATAAGACCTGCCTTTTCAATTATGAATCCCGAACTTACATTTACACTTCCGGCGTATCAAACCGCCTGCGGGGCTGCTGACATTATGGCCCATATAATGGAAAGATATTTTACAAATGTAAAACATGTGGATCTTACGGACAGACTTTGTGAAGCTGCCCTCAGGACTGTTATAAATAATGCACCTATAGTTCTGAAAGAGCCGAAAAATTATGATGCCAGAGCGGAAATCATGTGGACTGGAACCATAGCTCACAACGATTCTTTGAGTACAGGTAGAATTGGAGACTGGGCGTCTCATAAAATTGAGCATGAATTAAGCGGTGAAACTGATATTGCCCATGGTGCAGGGCTTGCAATTGTTTTCCCTGCATGGATGAAATATGTTTATAAACACGATGTAAATAGATTTGTACAATTTGCAGTAAGGGTTTGGGATGTAGATCTTTCCTATGACTCTCCAGAAAATATTGCACTTGAAGGCATAAAAAGGCTTACTGGATTTTTTAAGTCAATGGGCCTTCCAACCAATTTGAAAGAGGGAAATATACCTGAAAGTAAGATAGAGGAAATGGCAAATAAATGTACCGACAATGGCACTGAGACGGTAGGTAATTTTGTAAAGATTGGAAAAGACGATGTTGTGAAAATACTTAACCTGGCTAAATAGTTTATGGACTGCAGCTGAATTTATATAAATTTGGCTGCTTTATTTTTTTGTTGTAAAATTGCATTTTTTAGTAGAATTGAAAAGATATATTCATTTATCCTTTCAAGTTCAAAATAATGAATGAATGGAAATAAAGCAGCTATGTACGTTAATATGTAGAAACTCAGTTTGTAATTGCAATGTATACCTTATCAACATGCTATATTAATATTGATAATATTTTGATAAATCTTGATTTTATAACTAAAGACCCATTAAAGGATAAACATGCATCAATAAATTGTAGTGAGTGAGTATATAATTATGAATAAATTAAAACATATACTTTCATTAAACGTATACATAATTAATTAATTATAAATATAAAGCAGTTAAAATAATAAAATAATAATAAAATAATGAAAAAATTCATAAAATGATATTGATTTGTATAACAAATGGTGGTATTATAATAAAAACATTCATATAAATTTATAATTTTAAATTAAAAAACAATGCATTGTTTGAATTTAGAAATTTTATTTAAGTCTAGTTTATGAAAAATATAAATATTTAGGGGGCAATGATTTTATGAAGAATATATTTAGGAGGAAATCCATAGATAGCCTTATAGCGGAAACTAAAGGCAAGGAATCTTTGGAAAAAGTCCTGGGATCCTTTGAACTTACTATGTTGGGTATAGGTGCAATTGTAGGTACGGGTATATTTGTACTTACGGGAATAGCAGCGGCAAATTATTCTGGACCAGCTCTTGTGATTTCGTTTATGATAGCAGGTTTGGCCTGTGGATTTGCTGCACTGTGCTATTCAGAAATTGCAGCGATGATTCCGGTAGCCGGGAGTGCATATACTTATGGATATGCCGCATTGGGAGAATTTTGGGCATGGGTCATAGGCTGGGATCTGATTCTGGAATATGCATTTGCAATTGGTACGGTTGCCATAGGCTGGAGCGGTTATTTTAACAGTATACTGGAAAGCCTGGGAGCTACACTTCCGGCAGCTATTACAAAGGCACCTTTTGAAGGCGGATTTATAAATTTACCGGCAGTACTTATACTTGTGGTCATAACCGGTGTCTTGATAGTAGGTGTAAAACAAAGTACTACCACAAACAATATAATAGTTTTTATAAAATTGGCGGTTGTATTGTTATTCATAGTTTTAGGAATAGGACATGTTAATCCAGTTAATTGGCATCCATTTATGCCCTATGGCTGGAAAGGAGTTTTTGCTGGTGCGTCGGTAATTTTCTTTGCTTATATAGGTTTTGATGCTGTGTCTACTGCAGCGGAAGAAGTTAAAAATCCTCAAAAGGATTTACCAAGAGGAATTATAAGTTCATTGATTATTTGTACCATATTGTATATTTTGGTATCGGCTATATTAACAGGTATGGTCCCTTACTTTAAGTTTAAAAATACAGCTGCTCCGGTGGCATTTGCCCTTCAACAGGTAGGTTATAAATGGGGTTCGGCACTGATTTCAGTAGGTGCAATCTGTGGTTTGACCTCAGTTTTAATTGTTATGATGTTTGGACAGACCCGTATATTGTTTGCAATGTCAAGAGATGGACTGCTTCCGAAAGTTTTTGGACATGTTAATTTGAAATTCCATACCCCTGTGAAGAGTACTCTTCTGGTAGGAATTATAACTATGGCCGTAGCTGGTTTTACTCCAATCGGAATTGTTTCAGAATTGACTAATGTAGGTACACTGGCAGCATTTATAATAGTATCTGCATCGGTTATAGTTTTAAGAAGAACGGAGCCTGATAGAGAAAGAAGCTTTAAAGTGCCGTTTTCACCTGTTGTTCCTCTGCTGGCAATAATATCCTGTTCCTTCTTAGTAGCACATCTCCAAAAGGTAACCCTGATGAGATTTGTAGTATGGCTTGCTTTCGGACTAATCATTTATTTTGTATATGGATATAAACACAGTACTATTACTGATACCAAAGTCAATAATCAGAAAAAAGTGATCTAATATTAATGTATAGCAGAAAATAGATACAGTGAAATATACTGTATCTATTTTGTCTTTTTTCAGCAATATTGTATTTATATTATTAAAATTGAAAAAAGCTATGTCAACTAATTTTGAAAATGTCCCAAAAAGTTTTAATTATTA
>NZ_JBGFFE010000026.1:0-42285 GCF_041224415.1 Clostridium lapidicellarium
TAAAATGGCAGTTAAAATAATAAATATATATCCCTTTTTCACTTTTCTAAGCCCTCCTCAAATTATATATTGGTATTGATGATTTTTCAAATATAATCAAATATACTGAATTGTCTTGAAATTTTGCCTTCAGTAAATCTTCTCCTATTAAAATTTAAGAATTAGATCCGCACTACATGCAGGTATGCATATAGTACGGTTTTTTTATTGTCTGTAGCAGGGTTCCCAGATTTCATTCTCCACTGCTTTTTTGGCGTCGGATATAGATGCCCTGTTCAAGCCTTCTTTTACAGCTTCTTCTACTACGGCAGTTGCTACCAGTTTTGAAGCTTCCCGCAGCCTGGATATGGGCGGAAGTATGGGAGCACCAGGTTTTGAAAGATCCTGGATTGATGCAATGCCGTGGGCTGCAGCGGACAGCATGCCGTCCGTTACTATTCTTGATTTTGCAACTATTATTCCGAGTCCAAGGCCGGGATAGAGAAGGGCATTGTTGGCCTGACCTATAGTATAGGTTGTGCCCTTGTAATTTACTGGTTCCGATGGACTTCCTGTAACTACGAGAGCTCTTCCGTCGCTCCATTTTATCATATCTTCAGCGGTTGCCTCACAGAGTTTTGTAGGATTTGAGATGGGCATGATGGCAGGTCTTTTGTTTATTTCTGCCATGGCCTTTATTACATCTTCCGTGAAAGCACCATGGGTGCCGGAAGTTCCAATGAGTACGGAAGGTTTGATTTCCCTTATTATCTCAGCCAGATCTTTTAAAGGTTTTTTGAATTCATTTTTTGATCTTGCATATTTTTTCTGTCCCTCTGTAAGATCCTGCATGTCGTCTGTAAGTAACCCCTGGCGATCTATGAGATAGAACTGTTTTTTAGCCTCTTCTTCAGACAGACCGCTTCTGATTTTTTCCAGAAATATCTGATCGCTTACACCTATTCCGGCGGTACCGGCTCCGAAAATTGCTATTCTGTGATCTCTTACAGGTACGCCCGTAACTCTTGCTACTGCGTTTATGGCAGAGTTCATCATTACTCCTGTACCCTGTATGTCATCATTGAAAGTACAGATCTTATCTCTGTATTTTTCCAAAATGGTTCTTGCATTTCCACGTCCAAAATCCTCCCAGTGAAGAAGAACTTCTGGAAATAGATCAAGGCTTATCTTCACAAATTTATCTATAAAATCATAATACCTTTTTCCCCTGACTCTCCTATGCTTATTTCCCAGATAACCGGGATCATTTAAGAGTTTTTCATTGTCTGTCCCTGCATCTATTACTATAGGTAGAACATTTCTGGGGTTTACTCCTGCGGCTACAGTATATACTGCCAATTTGCCTATGGAAATATCCACGCCCTGTACTCCCCAGTCGCCTATGCCAAGTACGCCTTCACCATCGGTCACAACTATGAGTTTTATTTCGTCCAGATCTTTGAGAGCTGATTGTATGGATTTTTTTATATTTTCCGGATGATCTATGGATAAAAAAACAGCATCTTTGGGGGTATCATAATTTTTGGAATAATCTATAACGGCATCTCCTATAGTTGGAGTGTAGATTATAGGTAGAAATTCAACAATATGTTTTCCTACCAGATAGTAGAACAGAGTCCTGTTCGTGTCATATATATCCATGAGATAAAGGTGTTTTTCAAGATTGCTTTTAAAATCCCTTGATCTGTTATAGGCAAATTTCTCCTGCTCTTCTAAAGTCCTGACTGCATCCGGGAGGAAACCCGCCAGATCATATTTTTCTCTCTCGTCTTCTGTAAAAGCAGTTCCTTTGTTTAAAAATGGATTTCTCAATAAATCCTGTCCTTTCAAATTGTGCATTTGTAAACACTCCTTTTGTTAATTAGTTTGTATTTTTAATTTTCCACGCATGGAAGTACTGAATTTGCATAGGGAATGACAAGTACACTGGAATTTTCTCCATATTCCTTAAGTGCCATATCCAATCCTTCTTGTGGAGATCTCACCGGGTGCATAAAAATATTTTTTACAATTTCGTCACTCATGGATGAAACCAGGTATACTTTGATTCTTTCTAAAACTGTGCAGATAACAGCTGCTTTATGGGCACCAAGCATAAATTTTTTTTGTATCCACTCTACAGGTTCTTGAGGATTTTTGGCTTTCATCATCCATTCTTTGAATAGTTTTTCCCCAAGGCCGTCTCTACATTCTGCAAGGAGAATTATGCTTCCACCGTCTTTTACTGCGTAACTGGCATTTTCAAGTCCTTTTTGGGATTGGTATAAATTTATGTCCTTTGGATAACCACCGCAGGAAGCAACTACAATGTCGGCCTTCTTTTTTAATTTTATCTTATACATTTTGTCTATATATTTGGTTCCCTCCCTGTGGGCCTTTATAGGATTGCCTGCTACCACCTTTACTATTTTTTTGTGGCTGTTTAATACAGCATTTACTATAAAGTCCACTCCGGCAAGAGTGCCTGCTTCGTCGATATCTTCCCTCATTGGATTTCCCTCACATTTTCCAGGCATGGCTCCCGGTTTTATCATCATTACATGATTTGTTTCAATGGTTCTTTTACTGCATACACCTGGAAGTAAAGCCTTGTTTCCACCGCTGTAACCGGCTTTGTAGTGAAATTCCATGTTTCCGGTAGCTATTATAAAGTCTGCTTCTGCAACAGGACGGAATATGTCTACGGGGGTTCCTCTTGAAGTGGTGCCGATATTGATGCAGTCATCTATATCATGATTGATACATTTTATTTTATTGAATATGGAATGTCCAACTAGTTTTTCCATCTCCTCTGCAGTTTGTTTTCTGTGATAGCCGAGTCCGAAAACTACAGTTATATTGTCATAGCTTGCTCCTGATTTTACAAGTTCCTCTATTATAGGAGGAAGCAGTATATAAGATGGTGAGGGACGGGTTATATCACTTACAAGTATTACAATATTGTGTTTGCCTCTGGCTAATGTGCTCAGAGTTTCTGAATCTATAGGGTTTTGCATTGCAGATTTTACTTCCTCTTCGGCATTCTTTACTTCAGGAAGATCCTGTGAATTTAAGATGCCATGTAGATTTTTATCTGGAATTTCTACTGTACACTGAGAGCTTTTATATTTGAGTTTGATTTCTTTCATAAAATCACCCCTTATCGAATTGAAATTATTTTCTTGATCATTTATGTTATTAGTATACACCTATAATATTGCACCATATAGGTCCGATTCCAAGCCAGACTACTATATAGAATATTCCCAGTATGAAGTTCAGGCTCCACCATTTGTTTTGGCTTACATAACCCGAACCAAACAGAAGAGGTGCAGGGCCGTTGCTGTAATGGGTCGTGGATGCAAACAGGTTTCCAAAGAATCCCAAGGTCAATGCCGCCAGCATAGGTGGTACTCCGCCGGCTATGGCCACTGCCAGAAATGCCGAATACATGGCACTTACATGTGCTGTGGCACTTGCAAATATATAATGACTGTAAAAATAAGCTATAATTAATACGGCGAGAATAACCTGCCAGCTCAGTCCCTTTACACTTCCTGCAATCAGTTTGCTGAACCATGGAATAAACCCTAATTTATTTAGTTCATTTGCCATCATTACGAGCACTGAGAACCATATCAAAGTATTCCAGGCTCCTTTTTCACTTTTTATATCCTCCCAGTTGAGTACATTGAAAAGCAGTAGCAGAGATAATCCTATAAAGGCAGTTAAAGTTGCATCTATCTTGGTTATAGTTCCAGTCACCCATAAAAACAATGTTACAATGAAGATAAATGCCATTGCTTTTTCATCCCTGCTGAGAGGTCCCATCTTTTTCAAGTGTTCTTTGGCTACTTCGGGTGCATTAGGTGTAGCCTTTATTTCAGGTGGATATATCTTGTATATTATAAGTGGAACCAATATAAGACATATGATTCCAGGCAAAAGTGCTGCTAAAAACCACCCAAACCAAGTTATGTGGACATTTAAACCTTCTGCCAGAGTTTGAGCCAGTGGATTTGCAGCCATGGCAGTTAGAAACATTGCCGAAGTTATTATGTCCCCCTGAAACTCGGAAAATATAAGGAAAGATCCTATTTTTCTCTCTGTTCCATCCTCCGGCCTTGAATTAAAAGATTCTGAAAGAGATTTAACTATGGGATATACTATACCCCCGGCTCTTGCTGTATTACTTGGTGTTGCTGGAGCTATAGCAAGATCACAACATAAAATGGAATAGCATAAACCAAGAGTTTTTTTACCGAACAGCCGTACGAATTGATAAGCTATTCTGGAACCGAGGCCGGTTTTTATAAAGCCCCTGGAAATAAAGAAAGCCATAACTATGAGCCATATACTGCTTTGACTGAATCCGGAAAGTGCCACTTTCATTGTAGTTGTATTTGTAGCAACTGTTATGGTCAATCCTATTATGGATACAGCGCCAATGGGAAGTGGTTTCAGTATACATCCTATTATGGTTGCAATAAAAATAGCAAACATATGCCATGCATTGATTTTTACTCCGGAAGGAGCTGGAATAATCCAAATTATTACTCCTACTGCAACAGATATTAATAGTCTTATATATTTGCTTTTAGAATTGGAAGTAGTTTTCCCCATGACAAATTTTATCCCCTTTCTACAATTTATTTTTGAATTTACTTATATTATAAATTCAAAAGGTTTACATGTTAAATACTGTTTTTTTATTCACTTATAAATATTATTTATGAGTAATTGATCCCGCAATTACTGGTGCTATTATATCTTTCTTGTATTCCACAATATACTAAATTCTTTCCAGATAAAAACATGCAGGCTATCGGCAAATTGCAATAGCCTGCATATGAATTACTCATTTGTTTTTTAGATTAACTTTACGTTCACATTGAGCTTCATCTTGGATTGGGGATTTTCTATTTCAACAATGGATTTTTTTATTTCATATCTGTTGCTTATGGATAATTTTACTTGGAATTTGAATTCCTTTGATTCATGAAATTGTTTTATAAAATTATTTTCCTCCTTTGTATTACTGTTTATTATTTCAAATAGCAGATCCTGAAGATCTTTTGACATTTTATCTGAAATCAGGGAAAGTGTGTAGCCGTTTACTCTATTTTTTTCAATCTTCATGTGGTTTAATGTACTAAGCAGCAGTTTTGCTTTATTTAGCTTGTGTTCATGATTTAGCAGGGATTTGTTGTGAAAATAAAAACCATTGCTGCTGTTCATCTCAAATACCTTGGTATTGTCTTTTACCCCTACCATATTGAGGCTTCCCTTAAGATTCTCCTTCTGCTTGATTGTTTCTAGTAAGTCATAGACAAATTTTATCTTGTTCATTTATCTCCTCCTAGATTTTGTTTGCGATTGAGTCTGAGGACTCGGGAATTACTTGATTGGATATTATATAATTATTTATAAAGTGAAAATTATATGAATATATGAAAGGAGAGATTTTCAATGAAAAGAATACTTGTGGTTGTGGATTATCAGAAGGACTTCGTAGATGGCAGTCTGGGATTTGACAAAGCAGTTGTGCTGGAGGATAAAATTAAGGAAAAGATTGAAAAGTACAGGAAAAATAATTATGAGGTGGTATTTACCTTTGACACTCATGGTAACAGCTATCTGAATACCCAGGAAGGGAAAAATCTCCCGATTCCCCATTGTATTGTGAATACGGAAGGATGGAAGCTGTACGGGAAAATTGCCGATTTGTGTGATGAAAATACCAGAATATTTAAAAAACCCACTTTTGGATCCATGAAACTTGCGAAATACCTTGAGAATAATAGGTATGATAGTGTGGAACTGATTGGTGTTGTATCAAATATCTGTGTTATATCCAATGCTGTTTTGGCTAAAGCGGCACTCCCGGAGGCTGAGATAATAGTTGATGCATCCTGTACTGCCAGCAATGATGAGATCTTGAATGAAAAAGCCCTTGATGTTATGGAGGGAATGCAGATAAATGTGATAAACAGACAGTAGATATACCGTATATGCAATACCGCAATTTAATATAGTAAATATAAAAAACATCCAGGTTGAAATTTGGATGTTTTCTTTATGCAGAATTTAAATTTTTCGGCACTATTAAGCACTGATAATGCTGTTCTTTTTATTGAGTAAAATGTCGTCGTAAGTGTCCATAAGTCTGCTGAAGACCTTGTTCCAGGATCTTTTAAGTCCGGTGTTTCTGGCATTTATGCTCAATGTATTTCTCAAGTCTTCGTCCTCGATTAGTTCTATCATTGAATTGGTTAATTCATTGGCATTCCTCGCCTTGAACTTAAGACCGTTGATTTTATGTTCAATAGTATTTTTGACTCCGCCGGCATCAGCACCTATAACCGGAATACCCGAAGCCATGGCCTCAAGTACTACGTTACCAAAAGTCTCCGTTGAAGAGGGAAAGACAAATATGTCACCTGATGCATAAATTTGCGCTAATTTTTTCCCCTTTTTAAATCCCGTAAATATAGTATCTTTTGGAAGATCATTTTTGCATCTGTTCAGATATGGACCTTCTCCTGTTATAACAAGAGCTATCTTGTCTCCATATTTATTATATACTTTTGTGTAGGCATCAATCAGGATATCCAAATCTTTCTCAGGTGAGACCCTGCCTACATATAGAAATACCAATTTGTCATTGACACCAAGCCGTTTTCTTAAATTTTCACTTCTCAACTTGGGATTGAATTTTTCAGAATCTATACCTCTTGAGAAAATATCTGTATTTGATATTCCCTTATTTTTAAGATACAGTTTTATTTCTTCCGACGGACATAAGGTCAAATTATTTTGATTGTGGAACCATCTCATGTAATCCCATATATAATTCTTTAAAAAGCCAAGATTGTAATAATTTAAATACTGACAAAAATTAGTTGTATAATTGGATACAGTAGGTACTCCATGATTTTTTCCATATTTCAGCCCTGCCATTCCCATGTTGAATTCAGTCATGAGCTGAATTATATCTGGCTTGAAATCAAATAGTAAGGCATTTAATCTAAATGTGTTAGGGAAAGCTATCCTGCACTCCGGGTAGAGAAAAAATTTTATGCTGAAAAATCTATGAATATTATAATTTGTATTTTTCCCTACATCACTATCAGGTGCAAATATTAAATATTTGATATCATTTGCTTCATAATATTCTGAAAGTCTGCTCAGAGTATTTGTAACTCCATTTATCTGGGGCAAAAAAGTATCTGTAAAAATAGCTACCTTCACATTATCCCTCCTCGTATTTTGTATTCCTAATATAATAATATTTCTTATAGTTGTTTTTTGATTGCATATTCATGTTAAGTTTGTGCTAAATATTATTAATTTCAGTTAATAGAGCGGCTAAACCAACAGTTATATGTAATATTTAAAAAGAGATATAAAACCTTGATGTATAAGATTTTATATCTCTTTTTATGTTTTAAAATAGGTAAAATTTATATTATTTTAGCAATTTCTGATATGTTTGCAGTACATGCACTCAATTCTTCCGCTGAGGCTGCTATTTGTTCCGTAGAAGAGGCTTGAGAATTTGATATGTCTGTAGTTTCATTTACTTTTTGTTGAAGGCTTGCTGCAACAGCATCTATCGAACTTAATATCTTTTTTATGTTTGTTACGGAATCAGCACTTTTTTTTGACATCTTTCGAATCTCATTTGCAACAACTGAAAAGCTCCTGCCATATTCTCCAGCTCGTGCAGCTTCTATTGCCGCATTAAGTCCTAAAAGTTTAGTATTTTGGGAAACTTCATTTATAAAATCTAATATTTTGTTGGTATTGTTTATTTGATTTATTATTTCATTGGTGTAATTTTGAACTTCTAGAATTTTGTTTAGAAGATCCTGGGCAGATGAGGCAATTTCCTGGGATGAAGCACTTAATTGTTCCGATGATGATTGAATAGTGTCACTTACTTCAAGTAGAGCATCTTGATTTTTTAGATTTATTGCTATGTTCAATGTACCAATTATGTTATTTTTTTTACCCTTTATTGGTATGACTGATGCTTTGAATGCAACGCCATAAGTATCTTTTGGCATTGTACCACTTTCTACTTGTCCTGATTCAAGGGCCTTTGTTATTAATCCTCCAGGAGGAATGGTTTTACCTTCAAGATCGCCGCAGTTTAATTCCTCGCCATTGTAGTAACATAAAAATTTTTCCTTATCGGTTATCCCTATGGCACAGTCAAGAGGGAATCCTTCTTGAAACATTGGGCAAGCTTTGCCGAGAAAGTGTAACAGTAGATTATCTTCATTTTCTGTAAAATATGGATTTGAAAATATATCTTCATTAATTTCTACCAATAGTATGACCTCCAGTATAAAAATATTTTAAATAAAGTTTAAATTATAATTAAAATATAATAGTATATATTATACTTCGATATTATAATTCGATAAATTATATATCAAATGAAAAAATATAAATTTATATAGTATTAAAATAAGAAAGGAGTAAGATATGGCATATAGAGACTTGAGAGAATTCTTGAAAATATTAGAGAGGGAAAATCAATTAATTCGTATAAAAGAAGAAGTTATGCCGGAGCCTGACATTGCAGCCATAGGAAAATCGGCCCCTGATTTGAACAACGGCCCTGCAGTTATGGTCGAAAATATAAAGGGTTATAATAACAGTGTGGTTCTGAATGTCCATGGTTCCTGGAAAAACAGCGCTTTAATGATGGGGCTTCCCAAAAATACTTCCGTAAAAGATCAATTCTTTGAACTTGACAAAAGGTGGTCCAAGTATCCTGTAAAACCTATCTGGGTTGACGATGCACCTGTTAAGGAAATGAAAATCACAAAAGATATTAATGTTTTTGATATAATGCCTCTTTTTAGAGTAAATAAATATGATGGTGGGTTCTATCTTTCAAAAGCTCTTACAGTTACGAGAGATCCAGATGATCCGGATAATTTTGAAAAGCAAAATGCAGGAACATACAGGATACAGGTAAAAGGCAGGGATTTGCTTGGAATACAGCCGCTTCAATTTCACGATATAGCCATTCATCTCAAAAAAGCAGAACAGAGAAATGAGAAACTTCCAGTAGCCATATGTATAGGCAATGATCCAGTTCTAAATCTTATGGCCAGCACTCCTATAGAATATGCACAATCTGAATATGAATTTGCAGGTGCTCTCAAAGGAGAACCTATAGAACTTACTAAAAGTGAAAATGGCAATCTAGATATTCCTGCAAGAAGTGAGATAGTTCTTGAAGGATATATAATTCCAAGGTCTAGGAAAATAGAAGGACCATTTGGAGAATTCCCTGGAAGCTATTCAGGTGCGAGGCTTCAGCCTGAGATAAAAATCACCACTATAACCTGCAGAAAAAATCCTATATTCGAAAATCTTTATATAGGTATGCCATGGACAGAAGTTGATTATTTAGTTGGTTTAAATACAAGCCTTCCTCTGTACAGGCAGCTTAAAAAAGATTTTCCCGAGGTTTCTGCTGTAAATGCAATGTATACCCATGGAATAGGTGTTATAATTTCAACTAAATCAAGATTCGGTGGTTATGGAAAGGCAGTTGCCATGAGACTTTTGTCCACTCCGCATGGAATGCCATATTCAAAAATAATTATAGTAGTTGATGAAACAGTAGATCCCTTTAATTTATCACAAGTAATGTGGGCTATGACAACAAGAGTAAGGCCAGATAAAGATGTGGTTTTAATTCCCAATGCTCCCGGAATGCCGCTTGATCCGTCATCTGATCCTCCTGGAATGCATACAAAACTTATAATAGATGCTACAACTCCTGTGTATCCTGATACATGGAGAAAAGTAAGTCCTCTTACGCCGCCTCCAAAATCAGACTACTGGTTCAATTACATGAAGAATTTAACTAAATAAGGAGGAATGAGAAAATGATATGTCCGAGATGTGAATCTGAAAATGTGGAAGTAATGGCAAAATCACCAAATGGTGATGTTTGGGAAGTGTATATATGCAATGACTGCTGTTTTTCATGGAGATCTACAGAAGATAGCTATATTAGAGATCCAAAAAAGTATAATAAAAAATTTAAAATAAATAGAGAAGAAATAAAAAATCTACCTAAAATGCCCCCTGTGCCGGAAATAGTAGATGGTGAAAAATAATCCCTATGATAGAGATCAATCAAAAAATAAATAGGATAGATCTTAAATTAAAAGCTTTTAAAATGGGAGAAGACTTATGTATAATTTTAACTGGTGGAAAGGAACATATAGGAGCAGTCACAGCCTTTCATGACGGGAAAGTTGAAACTATTACATTTTCTAGTCACAAGGAAAGATTTATAACGGAGAAAATATCAGATATATTTATAAGGGGATTTATAGGGCATTTTGTAATATGCTGTGGAATACACTTTGATAATATTACAAAAGAGGAAATATCGTCCGTGGAAAATATTTCTTGTGAAATGGCTAAAATTCTCTGTGAAAAGCTTAAATACAGCAATTAATTTCAACTGAGCGGGAGATGGATATATGGAAATTGTAGTGGGTATAACTGGAGCAACAGGGGTCATCTATGGAGTAAGGCTTGTTGAAACATTGAAGAATATTGAAAATGTAAAAGTTCATCTTGTAACCAGTGAATGGGCTAAAAAAAATATAGAAACTGAAACGCCTTATAATATTGACTATATTGCAGATCTTGCAGATTTCAACTATGATTACAGAGAACTTGGAGCTAAAATATCGAGTGGTTCATATATGACAGATGGTATGATAATACTTCCTTGCAGCATGAAAACATTGAGTTCCATTGCATGTGGCTATGATGATAATCTCATATCCAGGTGTGCAGGGGTCATGCTAAAGGAAGGCAGAAAATTGGTGATATGTCCAAGAGAAACACCTTTAAGTCCGATACATATTGAAAATATGATGAAACTTTCAAGAATAGGGGTAAGGATACTTCCACCTATGCCTGCATTTTATAATAACCCCTCTACGATAGATGATATTATAAATTATCATGTAATGAAAGTTTTAGATCAATTTGGAATAAGGTATAATAATAAAAATAGGTGGCAGGGAATTTAATTAACATGGCAATTAATTCTTGACTTGAAGTTAAAATTATGGTATTCTAAGCTACAGTAAAATTAAATGCTATAAGTCCTTTAAAACTAGTTCAGAGAAACTGGGAAGGCCTCATGAATATTTTGAAATATTTGTAGTATGCGGTGTGAAAGTGTCTTCCAAATTAGGAGACACTTTTTTTA
The DNA here is from genome assembly GCF_041224415.1 of Clostridium lapidicellarium. Taxonomy (NCBI): domain Bacteria; kingdom Bacillati; phylum Bacillota; class Clostridia; order Eubacteriales; family Clostridiaceae; genus Clostridium; species Clostridium lapidicellarium. The sequence continues at coordinate 11,243 of NZ_JBGFFE010000026.1, forward strand.
AACCTTTAATTTTAGTACAGAGATACTGAGAAGGAGGAATAAAATGTTAAAAGGAAGACATTTAATTGACATCATGGATTTTTCAGTAGAGGAAATGAATGAAATATTTGAATTGGCCCATGAAATAATTTTGAGAAGAGAACAATTTTCCCATGTATGTGAGGGAAAATTGTTGGCCACATTGTTTTATGAACCCAGTACAAGGACCAGGCTGAGTTTTGAATCGGCCATGATAAGGCTGGGTGGAAAGGTGATAGGTTTTTCGGATGCAGGCTCAAGTTCTGTCTCCAAAGGTGAAAGTATAGCAGATACTATAAGAGTGGTTGGCTGTTATGCAGATATAATTGCCATGAGACATCCCAAAGAAGGGGCACCTAAAGTTGCATCTATGTATTCTCCTGTGCCTGTTATAAATGCGGGTGACGGAGGACATCAGCACCCCACGCAGACTCTTGCAGATCTTTTAACCATCAAATCCATAAAAGGAACATTGTCAAATCTAAAAATAGGATGTTGTGGAGATTTAAAGTTCGGAAGAACAGTACATTCGCTTATCAAAGCCATGTCCAGGTATGAGGGAAACAGTTTTGTCTTGATATCCCCCAAAGAATTGAAAATACCGGATTACACCAGAAAAGAAATGGATAATAAAAATATTGACTACAGTGAAACCGACAATTTGGAAGATATTATAAGCTCTTTGGATATACTCTATATGACAAGGGTACAGAAAGAAAGATTTTTCAACGAAGAGGACTATATAAGATTGAGGGACAGTTATATATTGGATAAGGGAAAAATATCCAGAGCGAGGAAGGATATGATTGTACTTCATCCACTTCCAAGGGTAAATGAAATTTCATATGAAATTGACAGTGACCCCAGGGCCTGCTATTTTAAACAGGTTAAATATGGAATGTACGTTAGAATGGCCCTCATGATGAAGCTGCTTGGAATTCAATAAGGAGGTAATGAATTAATGCTAACTATAAACAGTATAAAAAATGGGATAGTAATTGACCACATAAAGGCCGGGTTTGGAATGAAAATATATAAATATCTTGAATTAGATAAGGCTGATTATTCCGTGGCCCTTATAATGAATGCCGAGAGTAAAAAACTTGGAAAGAAGGATATTATTAAGATAGAGAATAACCTTGAAATGGATTTTGCCGTACTTGGGTTTATAGATCCAAATATCACGATTAATATAATAAAAGATGAGACCATATATAAGAAAATAAAACTGAAATTGCCTTCTAGAATAGAAAATATAATAAAATGTAGAAATCCAAGATGTGTAACTTCCATAGAGAAAAATGTACCTCATATTTTTAATCTGGTAGATGAAAAAACGGGAGAATACAGGTGCGAGTACTGTGACCAGATATATAAGAATAAGAATGTATCCCTGTAAAAAAATATATGGAGGGCAGTTTGGACATTTGAAAGGATTGATATAAGTGGAGCTTCTTATAAGACATGCCAGAATAGTGGATTGTTGTCAAGATTTCCTGGGAGATGTTTATATAGATAATGGAATTATAAGCACAATTGGAGAAAATCTAGATATAGACTGCAGGACCATAGATGCCCGAGGTTTGGTTCTTATGCCGTCTCTGGTGGACTTACATGTACATTTCAGGGATCCGGGATTTACAGATAAGGAAGATATAGAAAGCGGATGCAGGGCTGCAGTCAGGGGCGGGTATACCATGGTTAATCTTATGGCAAATACAAATCCACCATGCAGCAATATGAAAATTGTAGATTATGTATTGAAGAAAATAAAAAAATTGGGGCTTGTGGATGCACACCAGTGTGCGACTATAACCAACAATTTTGATGGAAGAGATATAAGCCATCTGGATAGGCTCGGTGAAGAAGTGAAGATAATATCTGAAGATGGCAAAGATGTTATGGATGGCAAAGTCATGGTCAAGGCAATGATGAAAGCCAGAAATTTGGGAAAGATAGTTATGTGCCACTCGGAGGAAGAGTCCCTTTCCGATATTAACATGAGGCTGGCAGAAAATATAATGACCTGGAGAAACATAGCATTTTCAGAATTTACGGGGTGTCCTGTACATATAGCTCATGTAAGTACCAGGGAATCCATGAGATATATAATAGATGCCAAAAATAGGAGGGCAAATATAACCTGTGAGGTTACTCCCCATCATATAGTTCTTTCAGGAAACAACTACAGAGTAAACCCGCCTATCAGAGATAAAGAAGATGTGGATTATCTGGTAGACAGCATAAAAAAAGGCTGGGTGGATGCCATAAGTACGGATCACGCCCCCCATACCAGAGAAGACAAGGACAGGGGTGCTGCCGGAATATCGGGTATAGAGACGGCTTTCAGTTTATGTTATACGGAACTTGTGAAAAAAGGGCATATAACGTTGAACAAACTTTCCAGGTTGATGTCAAAGAATCCCTCTGAGATACTTTGTGTAAAAAAGGGTTCTGTAACTCCTGGATATGATGGAGATTTGATTTTAGTGGATTTAAACAGAGAGTATACGATAAGAAGTTCTGAATTTGAATCCAAAGGCAAAAATACTCCTTTTGAAGGGTGGAAGGTGTCCGGAAAGATACTTGAAACCATAAAAGCAGGGAAAATTGTATTTGAAGAGGGAGGACGTTCATGATTGTAGATAAACTGTATGACAGTGTGAAGAAAAGGGGAAATGTATGTGTGGGTCTGGATACGGATCTGGGATATGTACCTGAAAGTACGGCAGGATCCTGTAAAAGTGCGGGGGATGCAGTGTTTGAATTCAATAGAAACATAATAGACAGTACTTGTGATGTAGCTGCCTGCTACAAGGTGCAGATAGCCTACTACGAAGCTCTGGGCATTGATGGAATTAGAGCCTACAGCAAAACTTTAAAATATGTAAGAAGCAGGGGTGCGGTAGTTATCGCCGATATTAAAAGGGGAGATATAGCAAAGACAGCTGAAATGTATGCAAGAGCCCATTTTGAAGGCGATTTTGAAAGTGATTTCATAACTTTAAATCCATATATGGGTTTTGATACCATAGAGCCTTATTTACCCTATGTCATGAATGAGAACAAGGGATTGTTCGTACTTGTAAGGACTTCAAATAGAGGGGCAAGGGACCTGCAGTATGCGGATACGCAGAAGGGGAAAAAACTGTATGAAATAGTTGGAGAAAAGATAAACGATATGGGTAAAAAATATATTGGAAACTGCGGTTACAGCAGTCTTGGAGGTGTGATAGGCTGTACCCATAGAGAAGAAGGGTCAAAACTTAGGAAAGATTTGGATACCACATTTTTTTTAATACCCGGATATGGAGCCCAGGGTGGAAGTGCAGATGATGTTTCGGTTTACCTTGAGAACGGAAATGGCGGCGTGGTGAATTCCTCGAGAGGTATATTGCTTGCCTATAAAAAAAGGGAAAAAGGTGAAAAAAATTATGGGGAATGTGCCAGGGAAGAGTGCATTAAAATGAGGAATGCCATATGGAAATCAGTGAAATAGCGTAGAGAAATGAGGAAGATATATTGGAATATGTATGTAAATATGTATATGAAAATGAAAAAATAAGTGATGGTATATACAAACTTGAGATAAGTGGAAGTTTCAGCGGCAGCCCGGGACAGTTCTACATGCTGAGATGCTGGGAGAGGGAACCTGTACTGTCAAGACCGCTGAGCATATGTAATCTGGAGAAAGATAGGATAACTTTCCTGTATCAGGTAGTTGGAAGGGGGACCAGGAGATTGTGCAGGTTAAGAAAAGGTGATGAGATTAGTCTGCTGGGACCCTTGGGAAACGGGTTTTGTCTGGATGACTTAAAGGGTAAAATTGCTGTGATAACTGGTGGAATAGGCATTGCTCCGATGTTTTATCTTATTTTGAATCTGAGAAATTATGATTTGAATAATAGCAAAAGTTCTGAAAATCTGAAAATAGATCTGTATGCAGGGTTTAAAAATGAGGTGTATTCCATAGAGAAGCTGGAACCTTCTGTTGACAATATATTTGTTACAACGGAATCAGGAAAGTACGGGAGAAAGGGTCTTGTTACGGAAAATTTTAAAGCTGAATTTTATGACAGAGTGTTATGCTGCGGTCCTGAATCCATGATGAAAAAAGTTGCAGAAGAATGTGTGAAAAAGGGTACGGTTGCGTATTTATCGATGGAAAGACGCATGGCCTGTGGAATTGGAGCCTGCTTGGGATGTACTTGTAACACGATTTCTGGGAATAAAAGAGTTTGTAGGGATGGACCTGTTTTTTCAGGCGGTGAACTGGTGTGGTAAATCGAGAACGGTTATATTTTGGGTTAGAAAGGAGTCTGGCCAGTGCTGAATATATGCGGTGTGAATTTGAAAAACCCTGTAATTGCTGCATCCGGGACTTTTGGATTTGGTGGGGAATACAATGAATTCTATGATGTGTCAAAACTGGGTGCAATATGTTCAAAGGGTATTACGCTGAATAAAAAAGAGGGAAATGAAGGTATTAGAATTTTTGAAACTACAGGAGGTATATTAAACAGTGTCGGACTTCAAAACCCCGGTGTAGATCATTTTATAAAAGTGGAACTGCCAGGGATGAAAAAGCTTGGTACGGTTGTCATAGCTAATTTGGGCGGGGGAACTTTGAAAGAGTATGTTGAAGCTGCGGAAAAGTTAAGTGCTTCTGATGTGGATATTGTAGAACTTAATATATCCTGTCCCAATGTGAAATGCGGAGGTATGGCTTTTGGAATAAAATCCGAAACAGCTTATAAAGTGGTAAAGGCAGTTAGGGGAAAGTGCAGCAAGCCTCTTATGGTAAAATTATCACCTAATGCCGAGGATATTGTTGATATGGCCTGCAGCTGCTGTAAGGCAGGGGCAGACAGCGTATCCCTCGTAAATACCTTTAAAGCTATGGCAGTGGATATAAAAAGCAGGAAAGCGGTATTTGACAATGTAACTGCCGGGCTTTCGGGGCCTGCAATAAAACCCATAGCTTTAAGGATGGTTTATGAAGTTTCAAAGGCAGTCGATGTCCCTGTGGTTGGGATAGGCGGAATATGCAGCTGGGAAGACGCGGTGGAGTTTATAATGGCGGGAGCCAGTGCAGTTGAGGTTGGTAGTGCAAATTTCATTAAACCCGATGTATGTTTGGATATAATAGACGGACTGGAAGAATACATGGCTGAGGAGAATATAGAGGATCTAGAGGAAATAAGGGGAATAATATAGGAGGAAAATTATGAATAATTTGGTTATAGATAATTTAAAAGAAGCTGGAGCCCTTTTAGAGGGACATTTTTTACTTTCTTCAGGAAGACACAGCAGCAGATATTGCCAATGCGCTAAACTTTTGCAGTATCCGGACAGAGCTGCAAAAGTATTGTCAGTTGTTGTGGAAAAACTGAAGAATGTCCATTTTGATAAAATTGTAGGCCCTGCAATGGGCGGAATAATAGTTTCCTATGAACTTGCAAGGCAGACGGGAAAACCTGGAATATTTGCAGAAAGGCTAAATGGCAGTATGACTATAAGAAGAGGTTTTGAGATAAAAAAGGGAGAAAGGATTTTGATTTCTGAGGATGTGGTAACTACAGGGAAATCTTCCATGGAAGTTGCCAAAATTGTTGAAAATATGGGGGGAAGTGTTGCAGGGATATGCTGCATAGTGGACAGAAGAACAAAAGATGCCAAAATACCATATCCTGTGTACGGTGCAGTGAAGCTGGATATAAATACCTATGATCCAAAAGATTGTCCCATGTGTAAGAATGGGATGGATTATGTAAAACCAGGAAGTAGGGTTTTTAAGTAGGGTAATTCTTGATGTAGGGGAATTTGATGTATATCTGGAAAGGTTCACAAAAAATTAGTACTATTTTTTAAGATTTTGAGTTATAATAAATTACGGGCATGAGTATTTAAGATCATAATTTTAATACTGAGTATAGGAGGAATTTTTGAGTGGTTAAGCCAAGTATTTTTAGCAAAGAATATGATAAGAAAATGCGACGACGCAAGAGAAACCTGATTATACTTGTGATAGTATGCATATTTGTAATAGCTCTGGCTGTAATTTATATAAGGGGAGCATTTAAAGATGTATTAAAGGAAACAAATAAAATAAAGAGTAATATTTCTGCTGAGAATAAACCGGTAAAAGATAGCAGCAAGGGTGCAAAAGCCCCTGTGGAAAATAAATCCAAGTCAACAGAAAAAGCAGGAAGCTATAAAATAGAATTGAGTGACGGTAAGAGTGCAAATTTGACATATGAGGGTAAGGACAGTGAGAAAAAATTCAAGAGTGTTAGTCCGGGAGACGGAAGTATAGTTTATGATATAAGTCCCTCTGCTAAAAATATAGTTTTATTTGACGGCAAATCTCAAAGCATACTGCTGGTGGATATAAATGGAAGTAAACAGGATTTGACAAATCCCAAGTATGTATCTACTACTGGCAATGTAATAGAAAAAAATACTCAGATATCCAACAATCCATCCTATATGTGGTGCTCTTCACCAAAATTTTTGGATGATAATAATATTGCATATACAAGTCAATTGCCGTGGCTTGGAAAAACTCAAAAGTATGTTTGGATAGAAAATATACAAAATAAGAGCCATGTTATGGTTCAGGGCATACAGGGAGAAAATGTAAAGCTTCAGGGATTGACTGAAAAGGGACTTACAGTGGTTGAAGATGGTACGACTGTTTATGTAAATGCATCGGGATCTATCACCCAGTAGAGAGGATATACACCTTTCTAACTGGGTATTTTAAGTGATAAATTATAGTAAAAAGCTGAGTGGGGGTATTATGGATATAGGATTGTCATCTGCCAGTTTTTATCCAAATGTCAATACGGAGGACAGCGTAGCCGTAATGAAAAATCTGGGATTTAAACTGGGAGAGTTATTTTTAAACAGTGATAGTGAATATGAGGAAAGTTTTGGAAGATTGCTTTTAGAGCAAAAATTGAAAAATAATTTTATTATCAATTCAGTTCATGCTTTTTCTTCTTCTTTTGAACCCTATCTATTTGATGAGTATAAGAGAAGAAGGGAGGATGCTTTTTTAAAGTTTAAAAAAGTATGTAAATTGGCAGGGTTATTGGGAGCCAGGTGCTACACTTTTCATGGAATGAAGTATAGAAAATTGAAAGAAGTTCCCAGAAATTTTATTTTTGATGTTTATAACAAGTTGATATATACTGCAGGTGAACAGGGTGTAAAATTGTGTCAGGAGAATGTATTCTGGTGTTTGTCCAGTAATATCGACTTTCTGCGTGAGCTCCGGGATAAATGTATTTATCCCATATATTTTACTCTTGATATAAAGCAGGCCTATAGAGCTGGCAAAACACCTGAAGAATATATAGATGTAATGGGAAGTGCCCTGGAAAATCTTCATTTGAATGACAGAGATGATAAAAATTCCTGCCTGCTCCCCGGGAAAGGGAATGTGGATTATAAAAAAATACTTTGTAAATTAAAGGAAATAGGATATAATAAAGTGGGTATAATTGAAGTGTACAGCGATAATTATAAAGATTATAGTCAGTTGAAAATGGCAAAGGACTATATTTGCAGTATTTTCAACAGCTGAGGGCGGCTATGCTGAAAAGATGAAAGTATTGGCAGAAGGCAGCTTTTAAAATTTGTTTGGTGAATGTAAAATTAAAATGCGAATATTATAATTTTAGTGGTAAAATATATAATATAAAGAGATAATTGATAATTGTAGTCAATAAATAAAAGTAAAAGGTACCATATATGAATATATATTGATATATGATATAATAACATAGTTGATGTAAAGCGTATAGAGCAAGTAATTAGTGTATTGGGAGGAATTTTATAATGAATGTTAAGAAGGAAAAGATAGAGGAGAATGTTGTAAAATTAGAAATTACAGTAGAATCTTCGAAATTTAATGAAGCTATGAAAAAGGCATTTGCCAAAAATGTAAAGAAATTTAATATACCTGGATTTAGAAAGGGCAAAGCCCCTATGAATATAATAAAAAAATATTATGGTGAAGGAGTTTTTTATGAAGATGCCATAAATTTTTGCTGTGATGATACATATCCTAAGGTATTGAAGGAAAATAATATAAAACCGGTGGATTATCCCCAGATCAATATAGTTCAGATAGGTGAAAATAAAGATTTCATATATACGGCAACAGTGACTGTGCTTCCAGAGGTAAAACTGGGGAAATACAAAGGGCTTGAAGTGAAAAGAAATACATATGACGTAACAGATGAAGAAGTTGAAAAAGAATTGAAGACAATGCAGGAGAAAAATGCTAGAATAGAGACAAAAGAAGATGGAGCTGTAGAAAAAGGTAATATAGCTGTGATAGATTTTAAAGGGACAGTAGACGGCAAGGAATTTGAAGGTGGAGAGGGAAAGGATTATAAACTGGAAATTGGTTCCGGAACTTTCATAGATAATTTTGAGGATCAGCTTGTTGGTTTGAAGGCTGGAGATTCCAAGGATGTTAAGGTGAAATTTCCCGAGAAATATGGGAGAGATGATTTGAATGGAAAAGAAGCTGTGTTTAAAGTTACAGTTAAGGAGATAAAAAATAAGGAACTGCCGGCTTTAGATGATGAATTTGCAAAGGAGATATCTGAATTTGACACTCTGGAAGAGGTAAAAGTTGACATAAAAAAGAAGAAACAGGAGTCAAACAAGTTGAGAAGCCAGAGGGAATATGAGGAAGCAGTCGTGGATGCAGCTTGTTCGAATGCAGAGGTGAGCATACCAGAAGTTATGATTAAAAAAGAAGTTGACAACATGCTCAAGGATCTGGAGATGAAATTGAAATATCAGGGGCTGGATCTCAAGACTTATTATAAATATACCAATAATACAGAGGAAAAAGTTAGAGATTACATGAAAGATACAGCAGAAAAAAGGGTTAAAACGGATTTAGTCATTGCAGAAATAGCTAAGGCTGAAGGCATTAAGGCAGAAGACAAGGAACTTTTGGAGAGAGCAAAGGATATGGCTAAGCAGTACGGCGGCAAGGAAGAGGATAAAATTGAGAAGATGTCGAAACTTATTCTGGACAGTCAAAAAGGGTATTTAAAGACTGATGTGATAAATAGTAAAGTAATAAATATACTGGTGGATAGCAGCAAGGCAGTGGAATGATTATGGATTAATTTGAAATAGTTTTTATCTTTCACAGAGGGTTGTATAAATTATTTTTTAATATATACTAGATGTAATTGCAAAAAGATAGTATAAAAGGAGGAGAGATTTATGAGTTTAGTACCAGTAGTTGTAGAACAAACAAATAGAGGAGAGAGATCTTATGATATTTATTCTAGACTTTTAAAGGATAGAATAGTGATGTTGAGCGAGGAAGTAAATGATACAACAGCTAGTCTTGTGGTAGCACAGCTGCTATTTTTGGAAGCTGAGGATCCAGATAAGGACATATATCTTTACATAAATAGTCCAGGAGGATCCATAACCTCTGGAATGGCAATTTATGATACAATGCAGTATATAAAGTCGGATGTGTCAACTATATGTATAGGGATGGCAGCTTCAATGGGTGCATTTTTACTTACATCCGGTGAAAAAGGTAAGAGGTTCGCACTTCCAAATGCAGAGATAATGATACATCAGCCTCTTGGCGGATTTCAGGGCCAGGCAACCGATATAGGAATTCATGCAAATAGGATATTGAAAATAAAGAAAAAATTAAATACCATAATAAGCGAAAGAACAGGTCAGCCTCTTGAAAGAGTTGAAAATGATACAGAGAGGGATAACTTTATGTCGGCAGAAGAAGCAAAAAATTATGGTTTAATAGATGAAGTTATTACAAAAAAGAAATAACCTTTAGTGAGGTGTAGAAATGGCAAAGAATAATAATGATGATAAAAAACAGCTTAAATGCTCGTTCTGTGGTAAAACACAAGATCAAGTTAGAAGATTAATTGCAGGGCCTGGTGTATATATTTGTGATGAATGCATAGAGCTTTGTTCTGAAATAATAAGTGATGAATTTGAGGAAGATGTACAAATAGATATGAATTCAATTCCAAAGCCTGTAGAGATAAAAAATTATCTTGATCAATATGTAATAGGGCAGGAGGATGCAAAGAAATCTCTAGCAGTTGCAGTGTATAATCACTATAAGAGAATAAATTCCAATAAGGAAAGCGACGATGTAGAGCTGCAGAAGAGCAATATACTTTTACTCGGGCCTACAGGATCCGGCAAGACACTTTTGGCACAGACTCTGGCAAAGTTTTTAAATGTACCCTTTGCTATTGCAGATGCCACTACACTTACAGAAGCAGGATATGTAGGTGAAGATGTGGAAAATATATTATTAAAGCTTATACAAAATGCTGATTATGATATAGAAAGAGCCGAACATGGAATAGTTTATATAGATGAGATAGATAAAATAGCTAGAAAATCAGAGAACCCATCTATAACTAGAGATGTATCAGGAGAAGGTGTACAGCAGGCACTTCTGAAGATATTGGAAGGTACTGTGGCTTCAGTTCCTCCTCAGGGAGGAAGAAAGCATCCTCATCAGGAATTTATCCAGATTAATACCACTAATATATTGTTTATATGTGGTGGAGCTTTTGATGGCATAGACAGTATAATAGAAAAGAGAACCAGAATAAGCAATATTGGTTTTGGTGCAAATATACAGTCTAAAAAGGAAAAGGACATAGGAAAACTTTTAAAGGAAATAATGCCGGGAGATCTTTTGAAATATGGCCTTATACCGGAATTTGTGGGTAGAATTCCAATTATAGTAACTTTGGATGCACTTGATAAAAATGCATTGATAAGAATTTTAAAAGAACCTAAAAATGCACTTGTTAAGCAGTATAAAAGGCTCTTTGAATTTGACGATGTAGAGCTTGAATTCATGGATGATGCATTAGAGGCAATAGCAGAGGAAGCACTGGATAGGAACACAGGAGCAAGAGGACTCAGAGCTATTATAGAGGAAACTATGAAGGACATTATGTTTGAAATTCCATCTAAAGAAGAAATATGTAAGGTAATAATAGATAAAGATGCAGTGTTAGAGGGAAAACCGAAAGTCATAAAGGCTGAAAGCGGGAAAAGGCCTCCAATTAAATTAAAAAAATCCAGAACACGAAAGGGTCCTGAAACTGCATAGGTCTTATAAAAAAGAGTACTGATTTCGGTACTCTTTTTTAAATAAACTCACATTGAATTGTTGAAAAAAGTATATTTTATGTTTATAATAGATTAATCTATCGGATAAAATCTTTTAAAAGGAGGAGAGGCATATGGATAAAGATTTAAAGAATCTTCCTCTAATTCCGTTGAGAGGTATTACTATATTTCCATATATGGTTTTGCATTTTGATGTGGGCAGGAAAAAATCAATACTTGCATTGGAAGATGCTATGCTTGCAGAACAAAGAATATTTTTGACTGCCCAGAAAGATGCAAAAACTGAAGAACCTGGAAAAGAAGACATATTTAAGACAGGTACAGTTTGTAATATAAAACAAATATTGAAATTGCCAGGGGATACAGTGAGAGTACTTGTAGAAGGCGAATCGAGGGCAGTACTTAGAGAATGTATAAGTGAGGATCCTTTCTTTAAAGTTAAAGTTGAAATAATAAAGGATGAAGACTATGGTAAAAATAAAAATTATGAAGCTCTCATGCGTATTATAGAAAAAAAGTTTAATGAATATATAAAATTATCCGGAAATGTACCGGCTGAAACAACGATTTCACTGGATGGATTGGATAGCCCCGGCAGATTGGCCGATACTGTGAGTTCCTATCTTATGTTGAAAAATGAAAAAAAGCAGGAACTTCTTGAATGTTACGACGTCGGAGAAAGACTTGAAAAATTGCTCTCCATATTGATAAATGAAATAGAAATTTTAAAACTGGAGAGAAAAATAGGAACTAAGGTAAAAAATAAAATAGATAAGGTTCAGAAGGAATACTATTTGAAAGAACAGATGAAAGCCATACAGGAAGAACTTGGTGAAGAAGATGAGGACAAAAGGGAAATAAAGAGGTATAAAAATAAAATAAGCAGGGCCAAACTTCCTAAGAATGTTAAGGATAGGGCGTCTTATGAACTGAGCAGGCTTAAGAGTACGGGATCCTATTCTTCGGAAGGTGGAGTGATAAGAACTTATTTGGATTGGATACTGAGTCTTCCATGGAACACTGAAACCAAAGATAATCTGAACATAAGATCAGCTAGAGAAATACTTGAAAAGGAGCACTATGGGCTGAAAGATGTTAAAGACAGGATAATTGAATATTTAGCAGTAAAAAAGATGAACAAATCTCTTAAGGGTCCAATACTCTGTCTCGTGGGACCTCCCGGTGTAGGGAAAACTTCTGTTGCAAAGTCCATAGCTCATGCTTTAAATAGAAATTTTGTGAGAATGTCACTTGGAGGGATAAAAGATGAAGCGGAAATTAGAGGGCATAGAAAAACTTATGTAGGTGCTATTCCCGGAAGAATTATATATGGCATTAAACAGGCAAAATCAAAAAATCCGCTGTTCTTATTGGATGAGATAGACAAAATGAGCAGTGATTTTAGGGGAGATCCGGCAAATGCACTTTTAGAAGTGCTGGACAGCGAACAGAATAATACTTTTAGGGATAACTATCTTGAACTTGATTTTGATCTTTCAAATGTCATGTTTATAACAACTGCAAATACTTTGGAAACTATTCCAAGACCACTTTTTGACAGAATGGAAGTTATTGAGGTGTCCGGATATACCTCTGAAGAAAAATTTCACATATGCAAAAAATATCTGATACCCAAAGAGCTTAAGGAAAATGGAATCAAAAATAATGAAGTTACCTTTTCCGATTCGTCGATATATAAACTTATAGATAATTATACCAGGGAATCCGGTGTAAGAAGCCTTGAAAGAAAGGTGGCAGCTATTATAAGGAAGGCTGTGTCGGAAATGATGGAAAAAGGTAAAAAATCCGTAAATGTAACTGTGACCAAAGTGAGATCCTATCTGGGTTCTGAAATGTTTATCTATGATAAGGCAGATAAAGAAGACAGAATTGGGGTAGCTATGGGAATGGCATGGACAGGGTATGGTGGAGATACTCTTCCTATAGAAGCTACAGTCATGCCTGGAAGCGGTAAACTGCAGCTGACAGGACAGCTTGGAGATGTCATGAAAGAATCAGCTAAAGCTGGTTACAGTTATGTGAGAGCCAATTCATACAAATATGGAATTGAAAGTGATTTTTACAAAAATTATGATCTTCACATACATGTTCCGGAGGGTGCAGTACCCAAAGATGGTCCTTCTGCGGGAGTTACCATGGTTACTTCTATGGTGTCTGCCTTGAGCAAGAGAAAAATAAGGCATAATGTGGCGATGACAGGAGAAATAACTTTGACCGGAAGGGTGCTTCCCATAGGCGGCTTAAAAGAAAAGAGTCTGGCAGCCTATAGAGCCGGCATAGATACAGTTATAATTCCTGAAAAAAATAAAAATGATCTAGTGAAAATTCCAAATACGGTTAAAAAAAAGATAAGATATATATTGGCGGACAATATAGATGTAGTATTGAAAAATTCACTTTTGGACAGGAACTAGGTGGGTATTATGAAAATAAAAAAGTCGGAATTTATTGTTTCAGCAGTACATCCACATCAATATCCCAGGGATAATAGAGAGGAGGTTGCTTTTGTAGGCAGATCCAATGTGGGGAAATCCTCTCTTATAAATGTTCTTGTAAATAAAAAGAAGTTGGTCAAAGTGAGCGGCACTCCAGGTAAAACCAGGCTGATTAATTTTTTCCTGATAAATGAAAAATTCTATTTTGTGGATTTACCGGGTTATGGATATGCCAGGGTTTCGAAGATGGAAATGAAAAACTGGGGAGGAATAATAGAAAAATATTTGCAGGGAAGAAAACAGCTTAGAGCTATAGTTCTTATATTGGATTGCAGGCATAAACCAACGGAAGATGACATAACTATGTATAAGTGGATTAAATACTACAACTACAGGGCTGTTATTGTAGCTACCAAGATTGATAAAGTTTCCAGAGGAAAATTAAATAGTAATTTGAAAATAATAAGAAATGCTTTAAATTTGAAGACTCAGGATAAAATTTTAACTTTTTCCGCTTTAAATAAAGCTGGGAGAAAGGAAATTTTGGATACTTTGGATTCCATAGTTGATGTAACTTCTGAAAATCAATGATCGATAAGGGCAGGGAATATTGGCAAGGAGAAATTAGTAATGTTTAAATTGGATATTGTGAAAGATCTTTTAGTTTTTGTACTTGTTTATTTACCACCTCTCTTGATATTTGCTAAGTTCTGGAGAAAAGACAAGAGGAGTAAAATAGTTTTACTTATTATAAGTGTACTTTATATAGTTCTCGCCATATTTACAGGAAACCTTATTCCATTTATCTTTGTGGTAATAAGTCTATGGTATATGAAAGGTACAGATGAATCCCATGAATTTGATATTAAGAATTTTGACATCTTTAAAGCCCTTAATATGGTATTCATATTTTATGTAACTGTTTTTTTTATATCTGCTGTTGAAATGGCTGTGCTCTCTAATTTCAAAGTTGAATTACGCCAGCAGGAGATAGTTACCCATATGGCGAATATGCCCCTGGGTAAATTTATGTTAATGATTCCCGTAGTTATAATATTTGCACCTGTGTTAGAAGAATTTGTATTTAGGTGGCTCATATTTGAAAAGATATTTGTGAAGAGAATTGGAGTTTATATGGGAGCATTTTTGAGCAGCCTTTTATTTGCAGCTATTCATTTCAGTTTAAATGCTTTTCCGATAATATTGTGGATTGGACTCTATAATTGTTATTTAATACATAAAAAAGGATATTGGTATGCAGTATTTAATCACTTTGCATTTAATTCCATAACTGTGGCGGCACTTCTGATACAAAAACTAAGTTGATTTTTCAATCATAAAATAAAAAACACTATCAATAATTAAAGCAAATTATTATTTTTGATAGTGCTTTTTTAATGTAGTTTTCATTACCTTCTATGTGTATTTTTGCCGGAATTGACGGAATTTAAATAATTGTTTATTGTTTTGGCTGCGTCGGGTGAATCCTCCAGTTCCTTTATTGCACGGAGAAGATCTTCTTTTATAGTTCCTCCACTTTCTATTTTGGACAATCTGCTTTCCAATGCTGACAGTTTTGTCTTTATATCCGAGTCGCTGAAATTGGAATGTCCCTGAGATCCTCCATCAAAAGAGTTTAAATTTTCCATAAGTGAACCCAGTTGTTCATTGGAAAAATTTCTATTTCCACCTAAAGCGGATAATATGGACAGCAGCTGGGTTATATCTATATTATTTAAAATATCACCTAAATTGAAGCCGTTATTATAATTCCTGTGATGTTTTGACATTTTACATTCACCTCATTTTTGTTTCTATAACTGAAATCATATTATATACTATTCATAAAAAACAGATTTGACACAAAAACTGGAACATGTAACTCCAAAATGTATAAAATTATAAGTGAAAGTTAATTTTATACGAAGCATTACTAAAAAAAATATAAAAGATGACGATATAATAAAATATTATGATAATTTTACACTGGAGGTTAAAAGCATGTCTAAAATTTCTAATTTGTTGGAAATAATGATGATTATACAGTATAAAGGATTGACTACAGCTTCAGAGTTAGCTCAGAGTTTAGGGGTAGATAAAAAAACTGTATATAGATATATAAACAGCCTGAGTAAAGCTAACATACCTATATATACTAAAAAGGGTAGATATGGTGGGTTCTATATAGACAAAAATTTTTATATGAAGTCTGCAAATCTAAGTGAAAAAGAACTTGATGCACTCCTTATGGCTTCGGAAGTACTTACAAGACAGAATGGATTTGTATATGAAAGGGAACTTAAAAATGCAGTTTATAAAATAAAAAGTGTTTCTTTGAATTCAAATGTTGATTTGAAGGATATGAATGACACAGGTAATTTTTCTATAGATTCAATAGGCAGTATGGAAAATTTAGAGGACAAGATATCACAGATAAACTATTCTATGAGCAAGGGGAGGAGCCTTAATATAGATTATTTTTCTGTAAATAAAAATAATTTAACCATGAGGAAAGTGGATCCCTATGACCTGATATTTAAACAGGGGAACTGGTATGTAGTAGGCTATTGTCATATGAAGGACAGCGTGGAAATCTTTAAATTGGATAGAATTAAGAACTTGAAGATAAGCAGTGATGTTTACATGAGGCCTCATACATTTTCATTGAAGGATTATTTGGATGATCACTGGGGATTGTTTACGGGAGATAAAATAAGAGTGACAATAAAATTTAGCAGAAATATATCCCAGTTTATAAAAAGTATAAAATGGAATGCCGACCAGCATGTAGATGAACTTGAAAACGGAAATATAATTCTGAGCTTTTACGTGGATGATGTCGACGAAGTAAAAAGGTGGGTTATGGGTTTTGGAAAAGATGCAGAAATACTTGAACCTGAAAAACTGCGTAGAAACATGAAATTGGAATTAGAGGAATTATGTAAAAAATATTAAAAATTTTAATTTATATGAATAAATTATTTATATTAGGACAATATAATAAATGTAACTAGGAGATATAAAATTCTCCTTAGCGTCAAACAATATTTTGTATTATTTGACGTGATAACCCCCCATCCCCCTTGGGACCGCGTATACGGTCCCTTTTTATTTATCTGTTTTTATGCATTGAAACAATTTTGAAGTGATACTTGTTGGTGCTGCTGTTGTCAGGTACCAGAATAAGATCTATCTTGTAATTTTTTATTATATTTTTATCCACTCTGGAAATGCCCTTAAAGTTTAGAGACCAGGAAATTTCGGAAGCCTTACCCTCTTTATCGCATTTATTTTCCATAAAGAGGGCGTCCTGAAATACATAGGAGCTGTTTTCACCTGTCAAGTTGCCTATTAAAGCCATATCCTCTTTGGATATATTGGATGAGAAAATATCCTTTGGTTTGTAAGGTTCACTTTCAGGCAGGCTCTGTATAAATTTCGCAAATGTGTAGATAGTATCTTGACCCACTAGGGTGCCTTCATATTCACGGCTATAATTTTTAAATTCATTATTTAAAAATATGTAATTGGAGAGATAGATGGAATTTTTGCTTAATTTGCCTGATATGATTTTTGGAGTTCTATTGTTTTTGCAGTCCATAAAGCCTAATATGTTATTGGAATTTGACATAATATTTTTAAATTCGGTACCATTGTACATAAAAACACGCTGTACAGGTCTGCCTTTTATTGAACCCTGTATAAATATTTCAGGAACTTTATTTCTTGATATATCTATAAGTGTTATCCTCAAAGGCCAATATGGAGAATATTTTTGAATTACTGGTGAATTTTTATTGGTGCTGAAATTAAGAGTTCTTCCTCCTATATCTGCTTTTATTAAATAATTGTCTTTATCCCTCATGATGAAAAGTATATCATTTTTATCATCTCCATTGAGATCTGCTCTTATCTTCCTGCTGCTTGAAATTGTACTGAATGCAGGAGAGGAATTTCTAGATACTATAAAAATTATGGATAAAATTATAATTAAGAATAACAGTATGAAAAAGTAAATGTGTTTTCTATTTAGAAATATTACTCTAAACTTCATAAATTTCACCTCCATTTAATTATATGAATTTATTATATATTTAATTATTTATGTACAAAATAAATTTATAAAATATTAGTTATTGATATTGGAAGTGAGATGAAAAATATATGTTTCACAAGAGTAAAACAATGGTATTTTTTTTGATATTGATTTTCAGTTTGTCTGCCTGTGGAGTAAATAATAATACGCGTGATGATAGACAGGTGAATTTATATATTGGAGTAAAGGACAGAGAGTCTCTGAATATGATAAGCTATGTGGTTGACGAATACAGGAAAGCCAATCCTCAAACCAAATTCAACATAAATAATTCCATAGGGGAAAAGATAGATGGAGGGATGAGTGACAATGGCAATACTGATGTAGCGTTTATTTCCAGAACGGATATGTTGAGCTTGGCCAGAAAGGGTATTTTGTCCGATATGAGAAATTTATATAGGGAAAATAATTTAAACGAAAGGTATTATGGTGCGTCAAGATACTATGGTAGGTTTAATGACAGATACTATGGAATTGCACTGCTTCCATATACTATAGAGATACTGTGCAATGAAAAGGCCTTTAGTGAATTGAATTTAAAGGTGCCAAATTCAATGGATGAGTTTATGAATAGCTTAAAAGTCATAAATTCTACCGGGAAAAGCGTACCTGTTGTCTTAAATGAGGATATGGATATAAATACAATTTTATTTTCTATGGTATCAAATAATTTGGTTACTGCAAGAAAACTGGAAAATATATATGACAGCGGACCTTCTGCATATAAATCTCTTGGAGAAATACAGGGGTGTTTTGACAGCTTGGAAAATATGGTTAAAAACGGCTATATAAATGAAGATACTTTTGAGATTGGAAGTAAAAGTACTTTAAAAAACTTTGAAAAAGACAACATACCTGCAATTATAACATCCTCTTATTATCTGGGCGATATCAGAAATCCCAGTATAAAATGCGTTGAATATAAAAATCCAGTTATGGCAGATGTCATAATAAGTACACCGGTAAACGACAAAAATACTGATGGAGTGGATGATTTCATAAAATTTATATTGAGTGACGGTGTACAGAAAAAATTATTTAAGAAAGGTTTTGTAACGGGAGACAAGAAAGTAAATGTATCCGGCGGAAATGTAAATAAAAGTGTAATGGAACATTTAAAAAATAGTACGGAAAATGATATGGCAATTATATATAACCTGCCTAAAAATTTCAGATACAATATATCTAAGGAGATAGACGATATATTTTCAGGAAAATACAGTGGAAGCGAATGGAATGAAACGGTTGAGAAGTCCTATTAAAATATAGATGACAGCTGCCGCAGTTAATTGGAGCTGTCATCATTTTTATTTGGTCTTCTTCATTTTTTCCTGGCAATCTTTACATATACCATAGAAATAAACTTGATTACTCAGTACCTTATAGTCAACGTAATCTTTGACTTTGTCATTTAAATCTGTAAAGCAAATTCCCTCTATGTCATCCACTCTTCCACACCTTATACATTGGATGTGAGAATGTGGATGAACGTTTCCATCGTATCTAAAATTTCCCTCTCCCACGTTGATCTCCTGTATTAGATTAACTTCAACCAGAGTCTTTAGAGCTTTATACACCGTTGCCAAACTCATAGTGGGATAATCTGCTTGTAAAGCTTTGTATATCGTCTCAGCTGATGGATGTTCTTTAGTAGATTGTAAATATTTATATACTGCAATACGTTGAGGAGTTAGCTTTAATTTTTTATTTCTGAAAATATTAGTTAAATTATCCATAGACACCACCCTTATTATATAATCAATTATAACTATATAATAAAAATTATTACTTGTCAAAAACAATTTTATAGTAATTATTTTAATATATAGAAATAAATTGTATATTTATGACCTTCGATTTGTATATTTTATTTTAATGCTATATAATAAAAGCATTGATTGTGTAAAGGAATAGGTTTGTATGAATATTTATTTTGTAAGACATGGACAGACAAATGAAAATAACAATAAATACTATTATGGGAAACTGGATGTATGTTTAAATGAAAAGGGTTTAAACCAGGCTAAAAAAGCAGCTGATTTTTTAAGACATGTTAAATTTGACAATGTCTATGTAAGTGAGAGGAAGAGGACTTCTGAAACGGCTCATATAATTTTAGGACATGATTTTGAAAAAGTCAATATAGACAGTAGGATAAATGAAATGGACTTTGGAAAATTTGAAGGCAAGAACTATAAACAGATAAAGAAAATGTATCCAAGCCAGTGGAATAGATGGTGCAGTGACTGGAAAAATGAATCACCGCCGGAAGGCGAAAGTTACATGAAATTTTATTCGAGAGTACATGAATTTATGGATGACATTTTAAAATTAAATGAGGAGAATATTCTTGTGGTCACCCACGGAGGCGTGGTGCGATCTGTTTACTGTTATGTATTAAGTGGGAATCTAGATTTTTTCTGGAAATTTGCTTCCAGAAATGGAGATATTACGCTGATAAAATATGAATATGGTAATTTGTATATAGACAGCATAACTCATGTAGATGCTTGATTATACTGCCTGTTTCAGCGGCTTTAAAGTATTAGGGGGGATTTTATGGGGGAGTTTGTAAATGATTTTCTTTTGATGGTTCAGTTTTTAACGAGAATTCCAGTAAACAAGAATTTGCACTGTGAAAAGGAAAATTTCAGAAAAGCATCTATTTTCATGCCTGTTATAGGCCTTATAGTTGGAGGAATACAGTGGATACTGTACAAATTAGCCGTGCTTGTATTGCCGGTAAATGTTTCCGTGGCCATTGCAATGCTTTTGGGTATAATGGTAACTGGTGCACTGCATATAGATGGCCTTGGAGACATGTGCGACGGTTTTTTTGCGTTTAAAGGCAATGACAGGATAATTGAGATAATAAAGGACAGCAGAATAGGAAGTTATGCCTGTGTTACAATAGTTATGGATTTACTTTTAAAGTACAGCCTGCTTTGTTTTATAGTCCCCAGGTTTTCTCTTGCAATGATAGCGGCACCTGTTATAGGAAGGTTTTCTATAGTCTTTATAGCTTTTATAGGGAAAACGGCCAAAAGTACGGGATCGGGCAATCTTTTTATAGGCAATATAGGAAAACTTCAGCTTTTTATCACTGTGTGCATAACTGCGCTTCTTTTAATCTTTATAGTTGGTCTAAATCCGGAATATACAGCTGCATTACTGCTGGCTTCCCTTATTCTAGCGTCTGTTTTTAATTTATATTGTAATAGAAAAATAGGAGGTCTCACCGGTGATCTGTTCGGCGCGGATAATGAAATGGCAGAGATAATTACAATGCTTATAATATCTGTAATTATTCGTTGAATAGATGTCCTGTGATATTTGCTTGGAGGGTACGAATATATGGGTAAGATAATTTTAATAACGGGAGGAAGCAGAAGTGGCAAGAGCACTTTTGCTGAAAAGCTCTTGAAAGAAAAGAAAAAAGTTCTCTATATTGCAACAGCTGTAGTTACGGATGAAGAGATGAAGCTCAGAATAAAAAAACATAAATCCAGAAGAGATCCGGGCTGGATAACTTATGAAGGATATAATTCACTGGGTGATGTGATAAGAAAAAGCGAATGTCAGTACATAATGCTGGAGTGTATAGGTACCATGATAACCAATATGATCTTTGAGAAAAATATTAATATGGACAAAATAGACAGCCAGGGAATAGAGAGATTGGAAAATTATATTATAGGTGAAGTTAAAGATATAATTTCCGCGGCAAACGA
The DNA here is from genome assembly GCF_041224415.1 of Clostridium lapidicellarium. Lineage (NCBI taxonomy): Bacteria > Bacillati > Bacillota > Clostridia > Eubacteriales > Clostridiaceae > Clostridium > Clostridium lapidicellarium. Next base: position 32,722 of record NZ_JBGFFE010000026.1, read on the forward strand.
AAGTTCTAAATGTGTTTTGATTGTGACTAACGAGGTTGGCTTGAGTTTAGTTCCAGAGTATAAACTGGGCAGGGTATTTTCGGACATTTTGGGAAAGTCGAACCAAATCATAGCCAAGTATAGTGATACAGTTTATCTGACTGTCTGTGGTTTGCCATTGAAATTGAAGTGATTAAAATTCGATAAAGGAGTTAAATTAAGTGAAGATCAAAAAGAATAGAATAGCTATTTTTTTAATTGCAATAATATGTATGATTCCATTGTATTCCTGTGATAATGCTGATTCAGAACCGTTGTCAAAAACAGAATATATGCTGGGTACTATATGTACGATAACTGTGTATGACCATAAATCTGATGCAGTTCTGGGCAAGGCTTTTTCTAGAATAAAGGAAATTGAAAATAAAATGAGTGTGAATAAATCGGGTACGGAAGTAGATGGTGTGGGAGATGCGGCGGGAAAGAAGTTTGTCAAAGTGTCTCCGGATACTTTTTATGTCCTTAAAAAAGGCAAATATTACTCACAACAGTCCTCGGGAGTTTTCGACATAACTATTGGACCTTTGGTAAAATTGTGGGGCATAGGTACGGATCATGCGAGAGTTCCCTCCATTCAGGAAATTGATGAGAAAAAATCATTGGTTAATTATAGAGATCTTAAGCTTGATGAAAAGGGTAAAAGGGCTATGCTCATGAAACCAGGTATGTCATTGGATTTAGGAGGCATTGCAAAAGGATATGCGGCAGATGAGGCAGGGAGAGTGCTGAAGGAAGAAGGAGTCCAGCATGCCATTGTGGACTTGGGCGGAAATGTTCTGACTATAAATGATTCTCCTGATGGAAGACCGTGGAATATAGGTGTGCAGGATCCTTTCAAGGCAAGAGGAAATTCGATTGGAACTGTAAGTGTAACTAATAAGACAGTAGTTACCTCTGGTATATATGAAAGATATTTTGAAAAAAATGGAAAAAAATATCATCACATATTAAATCCGTTTACAGGCTATCCTATGAATAATGATTTGGCCAGTGTAACTTTGGTTACAGATATTTCTGTAAATGCTGATGCCATGACAAAAAATATATTTTATCTTGGCTTGGATAAAGGCGCAAAATATGTAAAGAATATAAAAGGGCTGGATGCCATATTCGTAACTAAAGACAAAAAAGTGTATGTTACGGAAGGATTGAAAAATAATTTTAAAATTACTGATTCAGGTTTTAAATTAATTCATAATATCAAATAAATGTTTTTAGAAAGCTTGATGTAAAATGATTTTAGTATTAAAATTATTTTATATTATTGTATAATATAAAGTGAGGTATGAAATATGTCTGAGATAACCAAGGATATGACGATAGGTGAAATAATTAGATTGCATCCAAGGCATGTGGAAACATTGATGGCATTTGGAATGGGATGTGTAGCTTGCGGTGCGGCCCAGGGAGAGACACTGGAGGAAGCGGCTATGGTACATGGAATAGATGTTGACAATTTATTGAGAGCATTAAATGTATTGGATTAAACTGAATGTTTAATAAAAAAGTTAAAGAGAGGTTGATATTATGGCTAAAATTACTAAGGACATGACAATAGGCGATGTAGTTAAAATGAATCCTGCATATGCCGAAGTACTTATGGAAGACTTTGGAATGGGATGCATAGGTTGTCCTGCATCATTGGCTGAAACAGTAGAAGAAGCAGCTATGGTACATGGAATAAATGTAAGAAAGCTGGTCAAGGCATTAAATAAAGCAGAAGCAGAATTAAGCAATTCTTAGATTTAAATAATTTTACAAAAATAGATAGGAATTATCATATTCCTATCTATTTTTGCATTTTGATTTATTTGGAAGTCCACAATTTGCACAATCGTCGTTGCAGGATTCCAAATGAATCATCACTTCTGTATTTTTAAGGGATTTTCTCATTTCCTTTTCTATATCATCGCATATATCATGAGCCTTTTTTATATGCATATTTCCGGGGAATACCAAATGAAGATCCACATATCTTTCATTTCCAGATTTCCTGGTTCTCAATTTGTGAAAACCACAGTATCCAGGATTGTATTTGGATATGGTGTCAGTTATAATTGAAATTTCACTGTCTGATAGTTTTACATCTACCAGAGGGTTGAAAGCAGATTTCAAAAGATTTGCAGCTTCCTTTAAAATAAAAAAAGCTATGAATATAGCTACCAGTGGATCTAAAAAGTGAAGACCGGTAATCCATATTAAAAACAATCCTAAACCAACTCCTGCGGAAGAATACACATCTGTCCTGAGGTGAAGAGCATCTGCTTTCAGAGCCATGGAATCATTTTTTTCTGCCACTTTGTGTAATTTGCTGGATACCAAAAAGTTTATGGCTGCTGATAAAAACATAATCAAAAATCCTAGAGTGGAGGAATTTACCTCTTGTCCACTGATTAGTCTTTTTAAAGCCTCCGTTATTATGATAATGGAAGCTGCGAAAATTAATACTGCCTCCAGCACACCGGATACATCTTCAAATTTTCCATGACCATAGGGATGTTCTTTATCCGCAGGCCTGGATGATATTTTGACAGAAAAAAAAGATATTATGGATGCAGCCAAATCCATGGTGGAATGTATGGCTTCAGATAGAATACTTACTGAACCTGTAAATATTCCAACTATTAATTTCATGATTATTAAACTGCTGTTGGAAATTATGGAAAGCGAAGCAGTTTTTACTCTTTCATCCATTTTAAACATCTCCTAAAATTCAATAATTATCAAATGATAATTAAGCATCTTTACTATAATAGGCTAAAATATTGTACAAGTCAATAGAAAAACGTAGATAATATATATTATCAATTGATAAAGAGAATCGATCTTAAAATTTTCATATTATCCGATAATCTGATTTTATTATCTATTATATGTATATATGTAAAAGACGATTGAATGTGATTATTTGGAAAATCCAATATTTTTGAAATATTTATGTATGAGAACTGTTATATTTCAAATAATAAATTAAGGAGGATATAACTTTCTGCCATGAGATTGATGAAAATGACATGAAAAATGTCGGTGGAGAGAATTTGCAGAGCCTTTTAGACTCTACGAATATTATACATATCTATCTGTAAATAATAAAGGAGGATGACAAGTTTTATGGTTAAGAATATGAAGACTATGGATGGAAATCAGGCTGCAGCCTATGCTTCTTATGCATTTACTGAAGTAGCTGCCATATATCCTATTACTCCATCTACTCCCATGGCCGAGGCTGTTGATGAATGGTCTGCCCATGGGAAAGAGAATATTTTCGGTCAGACTGTAAAAGTGGCCGAAATGCAATCGGAAGCAGGAGCGGCAGGTGCCGTACACGGTTCTCTGGCGGCAGGGGCGTTGACTACCACTTATACTGCTTCTCAGGGGCTTTTGCTCATGATACCCAATATGTACAAAATAGCAGGGGAACGGTTACCCGGAGTATTTCACGTAAGTGCCAGAGCGGTTGCCACCCATGCACTTTCCATTTTCGGAGACCACCAGGATGTAATGGCCTGCAGGCAGACGGGATTTGCACTTTTGGCATCTTCTAATGTACAGGAGGCTATGGATCTGGGATTTGTTGCACATTTAAGTGCCATAGAATCCAAAGTGCCTTTTTTACATTTCTTTGATGGTTTTAGAACTTCCCATGAATATCAGAAAATAGATGTTATGGACTATGAGGATATAAAACCGCTGGTGAATTACAAGGCGATACAGGAGTTTAGAGACAGAGCCTTAAATCCTGAACATCCCACAATCAAGGGAACTGCACAAAATCCCGACATATATTTTCAAAGCAGAGAGGTTTCCAATAAGTTTTATATGAAAGTTCCCGAAATTGTTGAGAAATACATGGTGGGGATAAACAGGATAACGGGGAAAAACTATAAGCCCTTTGAGTATTATGGTCATGAAAATGCCAAATGTGTGATTGTGGCTATGGGTTCCGTATGTGACACTATTGATGAAACGGTGGATTATCTGATGAAAAAAGGCAGGGAAGTCGGATGTGTGAAAGTACATCTTTACAGGCCTTTTTCAAAAAAATATTTTTTGGATGTGTTGCCCCGCACTGTCAAAAAAATATCAGTTTTGGATAGAACCAAGGAACCGGGCTCTATTGGGGAACCGCTTTATTTGGATATATGCAAGGTGTTCTATGGTGAGCAGAATGCGCCTTTAATATTGGGAGGAAGGTATGGACTTGGTTCCAAGGATACTACCCCTTCACAAATACTGTCTGTGTTTGAAAATATGAGGGAAAAAGCACCTAAGGAAAGATTTACTATAGGTATAGTGGATGATCTGACCAATACTTCATTGAAAAATTATGGTACTATAGAGACTACACCTCAGGGAACTATAAGTTGCAAATTTTGGGGTCTCGGTTCTGACGGCACTGTGGGAGCCAACAAATCTGCCGTAAAGATCATAGGTGACAATACAGATCTCTATGCCCAGGCCTATTTTTCCTATGACAGTAAAAAATCAGGGGGAACTACCATTTCACATCTGAGATTTGGTAAAGAACCTATCAAATCACCGTATCTTGTAAGTAGTGCAGACTATATAGCCTGTCATAATAAATCTTTTCTGAATAATTATGATATATTAAAGGGTTTGAAAAAGGGAGGAACTTTTGTATTGAACTGTCCCTGGAAACCGGAGGAATTGGATGAAAAACTTCCTGCTTCCATGAAAAAGTACATTTCTCAAAATGATATAAATTTTTATATTGTGGATGCTATTAAAATTGCTAGGGGAATTGGACTTGGCGGGAGAATAAATATGGTTATGCAGGCGGCATTTTTTAAACTGGCCAATGTTATACCAATTGAGAATGCCATTGGATATCTGAAAGAATCCATAGAAAAGACTTATGGCCGTAAGGGCAGGAATATAGTTGAAATGAATGACAGGGCTGTAGATGAAGGACTTAGATCTGTTGTAAAGGTGGAAGTCCCTGGAAAATGGAAAGACGCTGCAGAGGAAAAAGGTACGGCAGAAGAAGATGAACCGGATTTTGTAAAAAACATTCAAAGGCCTATGGAGAGAAATGAAGGGGATAATTTACCTGTAAGTTCTTTCTTGAATATGCCTGACGGAATTTATCCTGTTGGGACTTCAGCTTATGAAAAGAGAGGTATAGCCGTAACCATCCCTGAATGGCAGATTGACAAGTGTATACAGTGTAATCAGTGTGCTTTTGTGTGTCCTCATGCTACCATAAGGGCCTTCCTTTTGGATGAGGATGAAGTTGAAAATTCTCCAGAGAGTTTCAAAAGTAAAAAAGCTTTGGGAAAGGGGCTGGAAAAGTTTAATTTCCGTATACAGGTAAGCCCTATGGACTGCACCGGTTGTGGAAATTGTGCCGACGTATGTCCGGCTCCGGGAAAAGCTCTTGTGATGAAACCTCTGGAAGAAAAGGTGGAATTTGAATCGATAAACTGGGATTATGCAGTTGGTATAACTCCAAAAGAGGATGTTATCGGCAGAAATACCTTGAAGGGCAGTCAGTTTGTAAGACCTCTCCTTGAGTTTAACGGAGCTTGCCCTGGATGCGGTGAAACTCCCTATATAAGACTTCTAACTCAGCTTTTTGGAGAGAGGATGATGATTGCAAATGCCACGGGATGTTCTTCAATATGGGGGGCAAGTGCGCCGTCTATGGCCTACACTAAGAATTTAAATGGAAAGGGTCCCTCCTGGGGGAATTCGCTGTTTGAGGACAATGCGGAATATGGCTATGGTATGTTTTTGGCTGTGAGACAAATGAGGGAAAAACTTAAGCTCCTTATGACCTCATATTTAAAAGATTGTAAATATGCTGATGTAAAAGAGGCTTTCAGCGAATGGCTGAACACTATGGAAGATGGAAGTCTGTCTAAAATTTCATCAAAAAAAGTGATAGAAGCCATTGAGTCCCATGATTATAACAGGGATCCTTTGCTGAAGGAGATAATTGATAAGAAGGATTATCTTGTAAAAAAATCTCAATGGATTATAGGCGGTGACGGATGGGCATATGATATAGGCTTTGGAGGCGTGGATCATGTGCTGGCTTCCGGAGAGGATGTGAATATGTTTGTAATGGATACAGAAGTGTATTCCAATACAGGAGGACAGTCGTCAAAGGCAACTCAAACCGGTGCTGTGGCGAAGTTTGCGGCTTCAGGAAAGTCTCTCAAGAAAAAGGATCTGGGGCTTATGGTGATGAGTTATGGTTATGTATATATAGCACAAATATCTATGGGTGCGAATATGAACCACGCTCTGAAAGCCATAACGGAAGCTGAAAATTATAGAGGACCGTCTTTGATAATAGCTTATGCACCCTGTATAAATCATGGTATAAAAACCGGTATGGGAACAAGTATAGCTGAGGAGAAAAAAGCAGTGGAATCCGGCTACTGGCATTTGTACAGATTTAATCCTCTGCTTAAACTTGAAAACAAAAATCCATTTATCTTGGATTCCAGACCGCCTAAATTATCTTTCAGAGATTATTTAGAAGGGGAAATAAGATTTTCATCTCTTAAAAATACATTCCCTGAAAGAGTGGATAAATTATTTAAGCTGTCAGAAAAAAATGCCATGGACAGATATGACATATATAAAAAATTATCTCAAATAAAGTACTGATTAAATAACTGCGGATGGCTTAACTTAAGCCATCCGCAGTTATTTAATCTATATTTTTGAAGCTTTATTTTTCATTGGTATCCACCCATTTTTTGGAACTTTCAGCCGCATTTTCATCTGGCATGGGCACTTTAGAAACCGGTTTGGTTTTAGCTATATTTGCCCAGGAGGCAGTTTCATGGTTTTCTATAATTTTTTTTCTATGACTTTTTTTATTTTTTGACATCTTCATTCACCTCCATTTTAGTATTTTCGAAAGAGGCATATTATATGAGTGAAAAGTTTTTCTAATTACAGCCAACAATTGCAGTTTTGGAAAAACTGAAAAATTGTGGAATAAAAATATATCAGACATATTTATCCCCCGAGAGTTATATCCTGATTGCTGTACCATTCAAGGGCATTCATGAGATGTTCAGTTTTGAAATCAGGCCAATAATCGTCTATTGTATAGAAATCCGAATATACTGACTGAACGGGTAAAAAACCACTGAGCCTTCTTCTACCGCCCCAACGTATTATAAGGTCCACTCTTGATACGTCGCGGGAATTTAACCTTGAGACAATGGAATTTCTATTTGTGGTCTGAAGATATCCCGATTTCCCCAAGTCCCATTCCCAGCCATAATTTACTAAAAAGTTGAGCCTCATTCCACCGCTGCCTAAGTCTTTTCTGGTGGTGTAGGGCAGAAGAGCTTTTGGAAACATATTTGAGTGAGTGTTTCCCAGCACCAGCAGAGAGACATTTTCTTTGGAAAGCATTTTCACAGCTTTTATACATGCTTCAGTGAAGGCTTTTCTCTGGATTTGCGGTCTCTTGGTGTTATCTGTAGTAAAACCATAATAAGTTAGCTCTTTTATCCCAAGTTTTTCGCACAATTTAAATAATTTCATGCCAGGGGATAAACCAAAAATATAACCTTTTTCCTTGCTCAATTTATGTTTTACAGCCCAACGCCTGTTTCCATCTGGAATTATACCTATGTGATTTGGTAATTTCATGTACATATCCCCTTTGTATTTGTTACTGTTTTAAATTATAGCCATTAATTTTGGTTAATATTCTTAAAAAGTGTAAAAATAAATAAAAGGATATCCTAAAGGCTATTTATTGCCTTTTGGAATATCCTCCTTATATTGTGTTGCTGAAGCCCTCTCCTAAGACTTCGTTTATGTCATTTACGGTGATGAAAGCTCTGTTATCCAATTTTTTTATATATTCCTTTAATTTTAACAGCTGTTTTCTGTTTAGAATAGTGATTATAACTTCTTTTTTGTCTTCCCTGTAGGCGCCTTTAGCATAATAAATTGTTGCACTTCTTTCAAGTTCATTTATGATAAAATCCTGTATGCTTTTTCCACTATTACTTATTATGGAAACCTGTTTGTAAGAATTTAAACTTATTATGACTTTATCTATTATGGTGGAGTTCAATATCACTCCGAGTATTGCGTATAGGCCTTTGTTTACTCCGAGCACTATAGTTGCGATTATGGTAACAGTGATATCGGCTATCAGCACAGATTTACCTATACTTATTTTTGTATATTTATTTATTATTTTTGCAATTATGTCTGTACCTCCGGTGGAAGCCCCTGTATTGAATACTATGCCCATTCCCATTCCACATATCAATATGCCAAATATAAGTTGTACCAAAATATCGCTGCTAAAGGGTTTTATATGCGGATATATTTTTTCTAATAGAAGTATTAGTGCAGATATGAAAAAACTGCAAAATATGGTCTTCCCGCCAAATACGGGACCTATTATTATGACTCCTAAAGTAAATAATATGACTTCCATTCCCATCATTAATAGTCCTATGGGAAGGTTTGGGAACACGGCATTTATAATTATGGCAATTCCGCTTGTACCACCAGCAGCGATGTGATTTGGAGCCAAAAAAAAATAGGTCCCAAAGGCTACAAGAAATGTTCCAGTCAGCATAAAAAGAGCTTTTTTAAGATTTATTTTCATAGATGGCCTCCTTTCATTTTATAGTTACCTGTTCTTAAATTTATTCATTAAAAAAAGCATATAAAAACCCAAGTAAATGTTCTCTCAGATTCATATGCTCTCATACATACAAAAATTACAAATTTATTGTGTGTATGTCTTTTAAATACTCCATAATTTTATTATATACTGACAAATATTGTGATGTCAATATGTTCTCATAGTTATTTTCAATGATTTCTGTAATTTGTGTTTTCTTCCTTTGGCTTGTATTATTCAATTGGTAATATTATAATAAATAAGTAGAATGAATAAGAATATGAAAGGCAATGGACCTGTAAAAAATTTAGAATAGTAGGTGAATTATTTATGCAGGATATAATTTTGACAGAATCAGGGAAAAAGAAACTTGAAAAGGAACTGGAATATTTGAAGACTGTTAAAAGAGTGGAGATAAAAGCTGCTTTAAAATCTGCCCGTGCACAGGGAGATCTTAGTGAAAATGCCGATTACAGTGCGGCTAAAGAGGATCAGTCATTGACTGAGACCAGGATACAGGAACTGGAGGAGCGGCTTAAGAATGCTGTGATAATAGAGAGCTCAAAGGATGAAGATGTATTTGATATAAATAAAACGGCAGAAGTAAAGTTTTGTGATGTAGATGAAGTTGAACATATTACTCTTGTAAGTTCGGTAGAATCAGATGTTAAGAAGATGAAGATAAGCATAGACTCACCGCTAGGTAAAACTTTATTTAGAATGAAAGTAGGTCAGAGGTCAACTGTTGAGTCGCCGGATGGAAATTATGATGTAGAAGTGGAAAAGATTCTATAAATATTTCGCTGGATATTTTATCTGGCGAAATATTTTTGTAAGAGAATTTAGAGTTTCCCCAAAATAAATTATTTCAAATATACCTAGACCTA
>NZ_JBGFFE010000027.1:0-39201 GCF_041224415.1 Clostridium lapidicellarium
AATTGCCGGTTCTTACTTTAAAATCAGCTCCGGCAAAAGGGAAAGAGGCGGTTCGGTTCCAAAAATTTAATAATTTCAAGTAAAGTTGGGTGTTATAATTATGAATATTAGAGATCTGGAATATTTCAATTCTCTCTGCACGACTAAAAGTTTCACTAAAACTTCAAGACAATTCTATATATCACAACCTTCTATAACCATGGCACTTCACAGACTTGAAAAAGAATTAGATACAAAACTCATAATAAGAGATCATTCCAGGAATGAAATACTGCTTACAAAATCCGGAGAGGTTTTGGAAAACCATATAAAAAATATACTTCTGGAAATAAAAAAAACCAAATCGGAAATAGCCCGTATAAACGGTGACAAGATAAAGCTGGGGGTTCCTCCCATAATAGGTGCATATTACTTTCCACTGATTTTAAAAGATCTGGCTAAAAACGGCCTAGACAAGTGTATTACCCTAGTGGAAACAGGATCCGTAAAAATGAAGGAATTATTGCTAAAAGGCGAAGTGGATATATCTTTCATAGGATCTATAACTCCCATAAAAGAGGAAACAATTAAATCTCATATTCTGACAACAGATGAATTTGCCATTTGTGTAAACAAAAACCATACTTTAGCTAAAAAAGACACTTTGGATTTCAAAGAGCTTTCAGGAGAAAGATTTATTTCTTTAGGTGAAAACTATGTACACAATTATGTTTTAAAAGAATTATGCCGCAAAAATAACATATCCACAAGTTATTTTTACAACACTGATGAAATTCAGACTGCAAAATCTCTAATAGCCTCAGGTCTGGGAGTAGGATTAATGGTGCACAAGGCCGTCAAAGACACAGATGCCATAAAGACGCTGTCTCTCAGAAACCCCATACATTTTTATATATCTCTGGCATTTAAAAAAGATCACCGTATGGTCCCGCAGGAAAAGAAAATCATAGATATAATACTTGATTCAAGTAAAAAAAATTGATATTTAATATAAATGCCTGGAACAATAAACCCCAGGCATTTATATTTTCAAATTCCCTTACTTTTAAAAAATCACGAAAGGTTATAATTTTACAGTCCTCGATTCACCCTTCATGTTATAAAATGTTGCTTCAGCTTCTTCTGCACAGAAAATTTCAAAAGTAGGATCATCAACACTGTAGAGTTTTTTAAGAGCAGGCATTTCCTCCAATGCCGCACGCTTTGAATCCTCAGTTGTGATAAAGCTTGCCTTTCCCTTCAAGCGGATCCATTTATCAGTTCCACATACACCACATATCTCAAATTTAGGGCTGGCCTTCAATTGTTTGTATACATTTTTCTTATTGCTTGTAGAAAAACATAGCTTGTTCTTATATTTCATCACGAATCCAAAAGGTCTTACCTTTGGTTCAGAACCATCTACAGTAGCAAGATAAAAAATAGAACTGTCTTTTAAAAATTTAAGAATTTCATTCATTTTCCCTTTACCTCCCTTAAGTAATCTGCCTTTATTGTTCTATTATATTACATACCTTCATTATAAATTGAGTACAAATCCATGTCAACGTGAATTATAAGAAAATATAAAATATTTCTGTAAATTCCTTTCAAGCATTTAACTACACAAATTTAAGATGAGATTCACAATAACATGCAAACTTCAGCCTTTCTATTTTAAAATTGGCATCTGCCAGTATCTTCGGCCAGCATTTAATATAATCCATCACCTTGATTTTGCTATTATCTAACAAGTCGGTCCATGAGCCATTCCCAATTTTTTTCTTAAGCCAGCGTTCATATTCAGCCTCTGCCAAAATGCCCAATTCCTTTTCCGTAAATTCAATGGCTTCAATTTTTTTACCTTCAGATACGGAAATCAGATCATAATAAACTTTATAGAGCATATCGGGAATATTCCTTACATTATTTCTTACAAATTCCCTTTTATCTTCGCTGAGACTGTTCCAACACCCGTCGGGGGTCAAGTTCATTTTATCACTGCCTTCAAAAATCAACTTGTATCTATAGTTGAAAGCCTCTGAAAGCTGTTCGACTTTCTCGTTAAAAAATTCGTCTCTCATCAAATGGTGGGTGAATTCATCCTCGTCAACATGTAACCTCAGCTGATCTTTAGGCGGTAGATAGGACTGCTCCCACTTTTTTGCATCAGTCAACCTGCTCATTTCCAATATTGCTTCCATGGATCTCGATTCATGTTTATATCTGCTGATTTTCAAAAGTGCTCTCAGCACACCATTGTCTATTTGAGCTTCACCTCTTTCATTTATAAGATGAGGTGCTTTACGTTCCAAAAGAGATCTGAGAAGCATCGCCCTCCGGATGATGAACAATTGATCCCACTGATCGTCCGTTTGATTAAGGCCTAAAATATTTACATAACCTCTTAACCTGCTTATAAAGTCAGGGCCTTTCGCATTTTGAAATTCTTTAAGAAATTTCCCATACTCAGTTTCATCTGAAATATCTCCTCCGCAAAATTCTTCAAATGTGCTGCTGGTTCCCCCTGCAAATACAAAAATAGCTTTCCCTATGGGATGGACGGAATTATCCTCCCTGAACACACCGTCCTGCATGGGAGCCAGAAAATACTTAAGCCATCCCAATTTCTTTTCAAAAGTTGAATCGAATTCATCAAAGAATACCAATGGAATTTTACCTATCAAAGAGATGTCCCTTATCTTGTGAAAACTTATAATCAGATCAGACAATGTTCGAAATTGAGACAAATTAAAATCCAATTTCTCAATCAGATTCGGAGCCACGCAAGAGGCAACCTCCGTTACTCCAAAAGATTTTCCGGAACCGGGTGTTCCGAATACTGCAATTGAAAGAGGCCGTATGCTGTTCTTGGAAAGGACATATTCTGACATGAGATTTTTGATGCTCTTGTAGGCCTCAAATTCGTCTCTGTCCACAGTCTTCAATTTTCCGAACTGTGCTATGGGTATATATTTAAGGGCACTTTCCTCTCCATTTTTAACAATATCATAAGCTATTTCGGCTAAATTGGTAGAGCTCTTATCCTTGATAATATACCAACACGACTGACATTCAGTATTATTCGAATTAGGTATTTCAACATCCTGTATATACTCCTTGTATATGAAGTCATTTTTCCCTTCACTGAAAATTAAAGGACTTGGAAAAACACTTTCCACAATATTCCTGCCAAACCCATACCTGAAATATTTCTGTACGGCCACAATTCCTTCACGTATACCGTCATCAATGGACTTATCGATGGGATCATCCTTGTATTTTCCCAAAACCAGGGACTTTGCCAATCCAGCAACAAAGCAGGAAGTAAGTCCATACATTTTACCCTGAATTCCCTTTATCAAATCTCCCTCAAAAGCGTATGTCAAAAAATATAGTCTGGATTTAGCTTTGGCATTTCCATCATTTCTATAGTATATGGCACCTTCCAGACCCAATGGTATGATAAGACGGCTGCATCTTGACAGGAAAGCAATACTTGGATTATTTTTTATCTGCCAGACAAAGTCCAGTGCCGTCCTTTCCCAGGAAAGATTTTTACTTATATTAACCTCTTTGGAGCGCAAATCATCTCCATTTATAACCACTATAGTATTTTTCATATGAAATTTTTCTAAGTATTTCCAAAGTTTGCTTGAGCTAGAAGGGTTATCCATTTTATATATGATTGCAGGATGTCTATTTAAATTTTTTAAAGCCGAAGGCCAAAATTCATCATTATTATTAAAACCATTGTTTTCATCATCCAATATAACCAAATCCGCATTTTCATCGTCATCTGCAACGGGAAACAGCCCTGGAGCACCAAAAGGTATTTCTGTAAATCCCAAAAATTCTTTTACCCTATAAACTCTGCTTTTATCTTTATACTTGGATGTTGTAGGAAAAAGCCCCAGTTCAATAGTAGAACTTAAAAGCCCCTCCGGTAGATGCTCCCTATCACAGCTTATTTCAGGAGAAATAACGTTAGCTCCCGTTGATAGAGATACAAATTTGGCTAAAAGCAAGGCTTCGCCTTCACTCAGCCTGCTGTATAGATGCGGATACTGCTGCCAGTTCAAGTCGCTGATATACTCATTGTTAATTTTCCAGAATAATAAATTTACACATATATCGCCAGATACGACAATGTTAAAATCTTTTATTTTCACCATTTTCATTTCAGCCACCTTTTCTCCATTTCAATCAAACAATTCTCCATTAAATACTTTTTGTGTCAGTGAGTCAAAACATTCCTGCAATTTTTTCAAACTTTTCTGCAGCTTTTCCCTCTGATTTCTTATATACTGTACTGACGCTGCAAACTTATCTTGAAATTTTACAGGTGGAATAGGCAATTTCAGGCTGCCGATGACTTCAAGATTCAAAAAAGCCTGGGCTTCACCTGCACAATACTTATACAAAATACAATTTTTTAAATAGTTTAATTCATACTCCATAAATATGGGGTTCACCCTATTCTTATCTAATTTCAGCAAAGCCACATTTTTCATGCTGAATTCCTCATGCAGTGGATTAAAAACGGCATTCCCCACACCAGATCCTATGTTGGTATACAATATATCTCCATATTCCGGATCACATCTCCTGTATATTTTCCGATGATCCGCTTCAGAGATAAATTTCAAATCCGACAGATCCAGCTTGAAAGGTTTTATATTCCTGCCTGTAATGAATTTGACCCCATTTTCTCCCTTACGGGGAGTGTCATGAGTACCATCCGTAATCTTATCACAAACATCTTTCAGCTCCTTCTCTTCCCACCCATATTTATTTAACCGCAGATCTCCGAACATATTATAAAAAATACTTTTTATCAGATCTTCCAGAATTTTCATTTGAACTTTTCTCTTATTTATAAGATCTCGAATTTTATCCAATATTTTTACAATCTTGAACTGAGAGTCCAGATCCAGAACCGGTATCAACTGCTCTCCCAAAATTTTATGCCCGAGATGCTTCTGAACCCCGCATTTCATCTGATTTCCAATTATATTTTGAAATTTAATTGACGATAAATAATAAAATAGGTAGTCTCTGTTTAGCAGACTTTGATCAAAGTTTATCTTAAAGAGATTATTGCTAAGCACTCCGTGTCTTCCCCTAAACACAACTCCTGGAGTTCCAGTATTGGCCATAATCAAATCGCCGGCGTTTACCACCTTCTGGCGGTATATGTCCTTTACATATTTTCTCTTGCCATTATCCTTAAAATCAGCAATATATAAATACCTGATATATCCATCGGCATCACTGTCAATCTGTTTACTTTTGGGTATCTGTACTCCCTGCGCTGCAGAACATATCTCCTTTAATTTTACAAATTTCACACTGCATTACCCCATTCTATCAGCTTATCCCCTTATCATAAATAATCAGCGCCGTATATTCATTTTGTGCCTGGGCATATTTTATGTCAATTATTACTCTATCCTTTAGAGTGACTTCAAGAGTATATTTAATCTCGTTTTCTAAATTTTTCAGTGTATTTTCACACAATCCTTTTATTCCTATAACACTACTCCTATATGTTGACATATACAATCATCCCCTTATTGACCTATTAAAACAAGCATCCTAAATGCCGGATGCTTGTCCTGATGTTATGCATATCTTCAGTTAAATTCGAAATCAACAGTTAAGTCCAATTTCATTGGCACTCCACACAGCGTCCATTATATTTGAAGCTTTAAAAGCATCTCCTATTAAATACAATTTCGCTATTTTACCATGTAATTTATTATATAATTTCCTGTTGGATTTAAACCCTACACAGATTACAATGCTGTCGGCAGTTACACTTTGTTTTTTGAACTCCCTGTCAATCAATACTGCACCTTTATCCGTAACTTCAAGAAGTGAATTGCATGTAACAACCTTTATACCATAAAATTTTAGAAGATCTACAAGCATAATTCTATTCATGTGGGGAATTGGCTTTCCTGCACTCAATATATCATCTTTAGCTTCTACAATGGTGACCTTCTTCCCTGATTTTGCAAGATATAGGGCGGTTTCACATCCAACAAGTCCCCCTCCCACCATTAAAACACTGTCTCCGGTTTTTTTGCGACCATTTAAAACGTCCACTGCAGAAAGTACTTTTTCCTTCTCTATTCCAGGTAATTTGAGCTTGATTTCCTTTGCACCTACGGCAACAATGACTGCATCCGGTTTTTCTTTTTCCACAATATCTTCCGTAACTTTAGTATTAAATACTATCTTGATATTGAGCTCTTTCATCTCGTTTCTGTACCAGTTGAGAAGTCTCCTGTCATCAACTTTGAAATCCGGTGAAGAGCCGGGTATGACAACACCACCAAGCTTGTCAGTACTTTCATAAATAACAACATTATGCCCTCTTAAGGTCGCGGTCCTCGCCGCTTCCATACCTGCAATTCCACCTCCTGCAACAAGTATTTTCTTGGGTACGGGGGCAGGTTGTATATTATAATATCTTTCTCTCCCTGCCGCCGGATTTACAGCACAGCTAAGAGGCTTCCCTTCAAATCCCCTCCCCAGACATCCTGTATGACATCCAATACAGGGACGAATCCTCTCAGGACAATTTCCAAGAACTTTCCTCGGCCAATAGGGATCCGCAAGAAGCGGTCTTCCAAGTCCGACCATATCAGCTGCACCCTCTTCCAGAGCCTTTTCGGCTATTTCAGGCATACCCAGTTTTCCTGCAACTATAACGGGAACCTTTACAGCTTTCTTAAGTTTTTTCGTATAGGGAAGATAAAGCCCATCCTTCTGATAAAGCGGCGGATGAGACCAATACCAGGCATCATATGTTCCAACATCTGTATTCAATTCATCATATCCTGCCTTTTCCAATATCTTTGCAGCTTCGATTCCCTCTTCCAGGTCACGACCTTTTTCTTTAAAATCTTCCTCCGGAAGACCTCCCTGCCGCCAGTCCTTTATACAGCTCTTTACACTATACCTCAGTCCTACAGGAAAATCATTCCCCAATTTCGATTTTATACCCTGAACTATTTCTATAGGCAGCTCAAGCCTCCCCCTAAGATCTCCTCCATATTTGTCAGTCCTTCTGTTGAATATGGAAAGAGTAAATTGATCCAGCAGATAACCCTCATGGACAGCATGTATTTCGACTCCGTCAAAACCGGCATGTTTTGCAATTTCAGCACCCTCAATAAACTTTGTCACTATCCATTCCACTTCTGAAGTGGTAAGTTCCCTGCAGGTAACAGACGGGTCCCAGTAATTGGGAATATTTGAAGCAGAAACAGGCTGTGCTGCAAGAAGTGTTCCCGGAGCCCCGCTTCTTCCGAAACCCATAGTCAGCTGGAGAAATATCTTTGATCCATAAGCATGTACCCTTTCTGTCATTTCAGATGAAGTCATTATAAATCGCGCTGGATTTATAGATATGATCGGAATTATGCCAGGTACCACCTTATCTAATTCGTTTTCAACTTTTGTAATACTTGTTATAATAAGCCCTGTTCCGCCTTTAGCTCTCTCTACATAATAATCAGCGGCCCTCTGATTGTAACATCCCTCATTGTCTACAAGTCCAAAGGCTCCCATAGGTGCCATAGATATCTTATTTTTAATTTCCACGCTGCCTATTTTCATAGGCTCAAATAAAGACTTTTTACTCATATAATTACCTCCATTTGATTTATTTCTTCAATTATAAACCTAATTATTCCAAATTGACAGCTTTTATAATACCTTTTTTAAATGATTTACAGGATAACTTATTTTTTCCCCTCTGACAAATTTCAGGGATTCCTCTGCCACCTTTCTCTCAAGATCATGAGATGCCTCCTCTGAATACCATGCCATGTGCGGCGTTACAATTACATTTTCATATTTGAGCAGATCCCTGTTAGCTTCTCTTCCTTCATTTTCCAAGCAATCCAGTGCGGCTCCGGCAATCTCTTTATTCTCAATAGCTTCCTTTAAATCTTCTTCATTTATAATTCCACCCCGGGCTGCATTTATTATAAATGAAGTGTTTTTCATCTTTTTGAATGATTTCCTGTTAATCAAATTTTCATTGTTTTCAAGAGGACAATGAATGGAAATCACATCTGAATTTTCTAGAATTTCATCCATTGTCACTTGAGTGACAAATTCATTTTGTTTTGTTTTTTTATAAAATGGATCATATCCTATGATCCTGCATCCCAGCGCCTTTGCTTTTCCGGCAAAATTCAAACCTATCCTTCCAAGCCCGATTACCCCTACAGTTAAAGAAGATATTCTCCTTACAGGAATTGCTCTGACATAATCCCATTTTACATTTTTCGTATAATTGTTCATGATTACAATTTTTCTCGTGAGAGCCAACATTAGAGCCAGAGCATGATCCGCCACCTCGTTCGTTCCATAATCGGGGACGTTGCAAATTTGAATTCCCAAGTCCGTCGCAGAATCCACATCTACATTGTCTACACCAACTCCATAGCGTATAACCATTTTCAGTTTTGGAATATTTTCCATTACTTTTCTGGTAATTGGAACATATTGATTTATAATAACATCCGCATCCCGGCATTTTTCAATTACATCATCCTCACTTGCACATTGTTCCAGTCTGAAATTGATATCTTTCTGATTCAGAATTCTCTTTTCAATATCAACACTGTCGTGATCGCAGTCGCTTATCACTATTGTTTTCATTTTTAAAACATCCCCTTAAAAAAGCATATAATTTTAATTCATTTATATCAATTTTATATCAAAAAAATAAAAAAATCACAGAGAATTGATTATTCTCCGTGACTTTTCAATTTTTATTTTTGAAAGAAAAGATCTATGTCGTCTTCCACCGATCCTATACCTGCAATTCCGAAGTTCTCAACCAGTACTTTGGCTACATTCGGAGAGAGGAATGCAGGAAGTGTAGGTCCAAGGTGAATGTTCTTTATTCCAAGGTACAGAAGTGCCAAAAGTACTATTACAGCCTTCTGTTCATACCATGCAATATTGTATACAATTGGAAGCTTGTTGATATCATCAAGCCTGAAAATCTCTTTCAGTTTTAGTGCAATTACCGCCAGAGAATAGGAATCGTTACATTGTCCAGCATCAAGTACACGGGGAATACCGCCGATATTTCCAAGATCAAGCTTGTTGTACCTGTATTTTGCACAGCCTGCTGTAAGAATAACTGCATCTTTCGGAAGTGCTTTTGCAAAATCAGTATAATAACTTCTCGTCCTTGCCCTTCCGTCACATCCTGCCATAACCACAAACTTCTTTATGGCACCTGACTTAACTGCATCTACAATTTTATCGGCCAGGGCAAAAACCTGGTTATGCGCAAATCCACCTACGATCTCACCTTTTTCCAGTTCAACAGGAGGTGTACATTTTTTGGCCTGTTCTATGATCTCGGAGAAATCTTTTTCCTCCCCTATTTCCCCAGGGATATGTTTACAGCCCGGAAATCCTGTGGCGCCAGTGGTATATAGCCTGTTCTTATAACTGTCTTTTGGTGGTACAACACAGTTACTCGTCATGAGAATAGGACCATTAAAGCTTTCAAATTCCTCTCTCTGCTTCCACCATGCATTTCCATAGTTTCCTGCAAAATTGGAATATTTCTTAAATACAGGATAATAATGGGCAGGAAGCATTTCAGAATGAGTGTACACATCTACTCCAGTTCCCCTGGTCTGCTTTAAAAGCATCTCCAGATCCCTGAGATCGTGACCTGAAATAAGTATTCCGGGATTATTTCTAACTCCTATATTCACTTTTGTAATTTCAGGATTTCCATAGGCAGATGTATTTGCCTCGTCCAAAAGTTTCATGCAATTTACACCATATTTCCCGGTTTCAAGCGTCAATCCCACCAGATCATTTACAGTCAAAGAGTCATCCAGAGTTTTCGCCAGTGCTTTTTGTATAAACTCATCAACTTCGTCATTGTCTTTCAAAAGTACATTTGCATGTTTGGTGTAGGCCGAAATCCCTTTTAAACCGTAGGTAATAAGTTCACGCAAGCTTCTTATATCTTCATCTTTAGTGGAAAGAACTCCTACTTTGTCTCCAGCTGCTTTTGCCGCAAATTCACTTTCATCCGAGCTGCCCCACAATGCAGCTTCAGGGAGATTATCCTTATTGTCCAGCTGTTCCAGAAGCTCTCTTTTCTTTTTTAATGTTTCAACAACCCTCGAAGTTATAGCACTTTTATCAAAATTTGCATTCGTTATTGTTGTAAACAAATTAAACGTAACAAGATGATTTACTTCACTGCCCACTTTCTTTCCCTCGGCACGAAGTTTCGTAGCAACTGCAGATATTCCCTTTGTCACATATATAAGTAAATCCTGCATGGCAGCTACCTCAGGCCTTTTCCCACAGACTCCAACTCGAGTACAGCCTTTGCATCCTGCTGTTTCCTGACACTGATAACAAAACATTTTGTTTTCCATGATTATTTCCTCCCTGTTTTTTTATCCGGGATGCCGCCGTTAAAAAATGATAAACACAGCTGCACCCTCTGGATTGTTTCCTCCAAGGCTTAGTTTAAACCGAACAGGCTTTATCTAAACCTGAGAATCACTTTATAAGTCTACATTAACAGGAATTCTAAAAAGCTTCCGTAACATAAGTTACAGAAGCTTCAATTTTTTTATATCCTGAAAATAATTTTTCGTCACTTAGGAAATCTAAAATGTCCTGTTATTTTTGGCATCCAGTACATGATTTCATCACTTTCTCTGGCATAGGGTGGTGAACTGTGTATTATATATGGAACACCATCTGCTCTCCTCTTGTCGGAAACCACAGCTATGTGTTCACTATTGTCAAAAGTCAGGATATCCCCTGGCTGCCATTGTTTCAGATTTTCAAAATCATTTGGCTTCAGCTGGGTAGTAATACTGGCTGCGTGGTTCTTAAAATAAATATAGAGAACGGACACCCTTCTAAAATCTATATTCGGATCAATTTTTCCGTGAACCCCTGCATAATTACCGGGATTATCTCTTATATCTTCATCCACCATATCCTTGAGATTGTATCCTGCATCCCTAAATGCCCTCCACACAAGGTCAGTACACACCCCTTCGCTCTCAGGGGGATATCCGCCTGTATAATAAGCTGATTTATATTTCACCCTTTTATACGCTTCTTTTCTCGCTCCGAGAAGTATATCCTCCTGATCCTTTATGCCATCTCCGTCTTTATCCGAATTATCAAACGATATTGCTTTTTTCAACTTTTCATCAATCGTATCCTTCTCCTGTATTTTTGGTGTATCTACACCGTAAAACACATTTTTATGTACAAAAAGTTCAAATCCCGCAGCCGTCAAACAAATCAAGCATAAAAACACTATAAAAAATTTTTTCCTCATTTATCAACCTCTTGCTCATAATAATTTAATGTTATCAAATATAAGGAGGCAATGCAATCATAAAAAGTCGTTATGAATTAGGGGTAAATAAACTAAGTGAAGTTGATGGGGAGGGAGGTACAGAAGTAGTAGAATCACTTAAAAATATTGCCCCAGATCTAGGAAAATACATTATTGAATTTGCCTTTGGCGACATTTATACCAGGCCATCGCTGAATTTAAAACAGAGAGAGCTGATCACTCTATCCATACTTGCAGCACTAGGCGGATGTGAAAAACAATTGAAAGTCCACGTTAACGGAGCATCTGCTTTAGCATTTTTCTAATTCTCCGGCAATTTTACGACAATTTCTTACTTGACGGATTACTGTATTGGAAAATATAAACAGTAGTTGAAGGAATATGGATATTCGGTTATAATTAAAATATCAAAGTTGAAGGACTGATTTAAAATGTTAGATAAAAAGGATATTGAGGTATTAAAAGAATTGATACAAACCGAATTAAAACCAGTAAATGACAATATACAGAGCCTAAAAGTAGGGCAAAATAAACATTCCATACTACTTGAAAACATGAATAAAAAACTTAATACAGTAATAGAGGGACAGCAGGCTCAACGGGAGCAGATCGACCGCCATTTTCAAAGGCTGGAGAACAATATGAAAGATGACAATACATTGATTAAATCGGCATTAAAGACGGTATCTGGCGATGTGAAAGATATAAAAAATGATACCAATAAATTAAAAGATGAAAATAAGGAGATAAAAAAGGTCACGGCCAGAAACAATTATGACATACAGTTATTAAAAGAGTCCATATAAAGGACTCTTTCTTTTTATCTTTGCCAATTTTTAGATTCTCAAAGCCATAAATAAATCTCCCTATTTATTCTTTCTTTTCTCTAAGATAGAGATAAGTCAATCCCCAGAAAAGAATAAACCCAAACCCAGTTAACACTGCTGCTGTAATTTTACCATCACTGCTTGACATCCAGCTTTCCGTCATAGGCAGCCTTGAAGCAATTCCAATAAGGCCTAAAATCCATATGAATGGTAGAAAAGGCCACCACATCCGTCCATCCTTCTTACTACGGATAAATACTAGAATAAGGCTTCCAATAAGCATTATAGCTATTACCAAAATGGCAAATGTATTTGACAAATGTATGGTCAGAAGAGTGTGAGGAACAAGTAGTTTAATCAATACGAGAAGGTTTATTCCCCTATCCGAAGAAGTCAATGCACTCAGCAGTTCAAAAAAAGAGCTGATGCCAAAAACCAAGCCTACCAATTTCAATATTTCTTTTCTACTGGATTTGCCAAGATTGTGAATTAATTCATCCGCCGCCAGCTGTGGACTTTTTCCAAAGAATCCTTCAGCAGATTGTCCATCCTCCTGGGCAGAAATTATATCTTGTAAAATCTGCAGTAATAAGTTTTCTATCTCATAATCGTCATAGAATAATCCGGCACTGCGGATGTATACCAGCAGCTGTTCATAATACTCCCTATTTTCATCCGTCAATTTTTTGCGCAATTGATTATTTGTTTTAATAGATTTTTCCACAGAATCATTTTGTTTATTCACACAGTTTCTCTCCTTTCAGGCATATAAGATTATCAACCTTGTACACCAAATCCTTCCACTGTTCAATAAAATCCCTGCAGTGAGCCTTTCCTTCTGGGGTTATACAATAATATTTTCTGTTCGGACCTTCCGGTGAAGATTTCATTATACTGGAAAGATAACCTTGCTTTTCTAACTTTTGAAGCAGTGGATATACGGTACCAGCAACTATTTCATTAAAGCCGTGTTTTTTTAACAGCTGAATCATCTCGTATCCGTATACCTCATTTTCTAAAACAATCAAAAGCACACATCCTTCAAGTACGCCTTTCAAAAGCTGAGTTTGCTTCAAATTATCCCTCCTCACCTCATCTATTATGTAATGCATATTAGTGTTGATATCATTATATAATAATTTATCTATTATGTAAAGCATAATAGATAAAAAATAAATATTATAATCACGTAATTCTTAAGTCCACCTTATCCAGGCACATAGGCACTATTTATTTCAGCTACACATCATGTGCGGTAATCTCCTCCCTATTTTTAACTCTCCTATTATTATATACAGATAAAAGTATTACCGAAATCAAAAGTAAAAGGCTCCACAAAGCTGCTTTAAACAATAATGACACAAATGATATGATGAGTATTGAAATTGCAATTTTCAGTCTGATACTGTGCAGCAGCTTAAATCCAGCAGCTAATCCAATTATTGCATTGGACAGGAAAAACACATTGGCACAGGTTATAATTTTATCCAGACTTATGAAGTTTGCAGCAGACAGGAATAAAATTACAAAATGTATACATACAAGTGTTATGACAGCATTGGCTGGGCTTCCATATCTGTTCATATATGACAGATAGACAGGCAGCTTATTCTTTGTCCCGCGCTGTGCATTCATCCTTGAAACTCCCCCGACTACCATAAGATAGGTACACATGCACAGTCCCGATGCAGCAGCAGTGATTACAGGCAAAGAAAATGAACCAAACAGTGGAGTCATGATTGCCAGTATATCGTGATTATCGGCGGACACATTTTGTATGGAAAATGCAACAATAATATATAAGCTGATAATAACTATTAAACTTACAGTCATTGCTTCAACAAGTGTTTTTTTAGGATTTTTTATATCTTCAATATAGTTGCCTACAATTTCCCATCCTATGATTGCCCAAAATAAAAGTAAAAGAGTATATCCAAATTTGGAAATGGAAAAGGATGTTTGAGGTACATGTACATTTGAAGCAAAAATCAGTGTATATATACTTCCGCAGAATAGCAGCGCAGCTGTAAATCCTGTTAAGATTAAGGTGACTTTCCCCAGAGCTTTTACACCATACATAAGAATCAGGGCACATATGATTTCCATCCCAAATGCGATTATCTCCACTTTTATATTTGAAAGCAGGCTGAAGTTTTTTAAAAATTCCGCAGCTGTAATCAAAACTGCTGTAGGGCCAAAGCAAACTGCCGCTGTGAGAAAATTCGAAGTCAGTTCTCGAAAAAAATTCCCAAAGGCATTCCCAACTGCAATTGCAACACCTTCATTTCCAGGGCTTTTCAGACTTAAGAATATAAAAACATAGGCAAATACAATGCCAAGCAGCATTATAATAATCCAGGCAGCTATTGCCCATCTTCCAACCAGATTGTAGGCAATTGGCGGCAGCAGTATTATTCCCGATCCCAGTACTGAGCCTGCTATGAGGCCGGAAAGTGTTATTGTTCCAATATTTTTACTCATATTTTACATTTAGTGAAAAACTTCACTAAACTTCACCCCCTATCTTTTTTTGATTTGATTGCAGCCAGCTGTAATTTTTCAAAAATTTAATCAAAAAATTTATTGAATTTCCAATAGATTTATATTAGCATAAGATTAACTATTAATAAAATTGAATTATTTGAAAATACAATTCAGTTTTTTTGAAGTAATTGGAGGGATATTATGGAGTTTAGAAATCTGATAACATTTTCGGAAATTGCCCATTTGAAAAGTTTTACCAAGGCAGCAGAAGAATTGGGATATGCCCAATCCACTATTACAACCCAGATTAAACTTTTAGAAGAGGAGCTCGGCATAAAATTGTTTGAAAAGATCGGAAGGAAAATACATCTCACTTCAAAAGGCAAAATACTTCTCAAATATGCAGAAAATATAATAAGTCTTACAGAGGAAGCCAGGGAAGCAGTAGGCGGCATAGATTTTCCCCATGGGATTTTAAGAATAGGAATTGTGGAGTCCCTGTGTACCATGAGGCTTCCGGAAATGCTTAAAAATTATCATATGAAATATCCTGAAGTAGAAATTATAATCAAAGTTGGAGTTTGTTCGGATTTAAGAAGCATGCTCAAAAACAATATAGTTGATTTGGCATTTATTCTGGATAAACCAACTGTTGATCCGGATTTGATATGCTGTGTATCCTACAATGAACCCATGATATTTTTGTCCTCTCCAGTAAACGGGCTTGCTGGCAAAAATCAAATCACAATTGAGGATATCAAAGATGAGCCTTTGATTGTAACGGAAAAGGGCTGCAGCTATAGAAATATTTTTGAGAAAATGTTTCAAAAATCAGGTCTGAAGCCCAATATAGCTTTGGAAGTCGGAAGTATTGAGGCAATTAAAAGTTTTACTATGAGTAATCTTGGAATAACCCTGCTTCCCGTTATGACCGTAGAGAAAGAACTAGAAAGCGGACAGCTTGTTGGATTTGATTTGGACGGATGTAAATTCAATATGGCTACACAAATACTATATCACAAGAACAAGTGTGTAACAGCTGCAATGAAGGCTTTCATATCGGAAGCCAAGAGTTAAGATATGGGGAGATATATACCTATTTTAAAAGGCCATATAACTCCCGACAGACATTTAAACCATATTCTCAGGTTTTATAATATCGTCAAATTGTTTTTCTGTTAAATACCCAAGTTCTACAGCTGCATCCTTCAAACGGATTCCCTTTTTATGGGCAAGTTTTGCAATCTCTGCGGATTTATCGTAACCGATGTATGGATTAAGTCCAGTTACAAGCATCAGGGACTTATCCAGATTTTCCTTCATTTTATCCACATTAGCTTTTATCCCCACTGCACAATTATTATTGAATGAAACAACCGCATCTGAAACCAATCTGACAGATTGTAAAAAATTATATATACACACCGGCATAAATACATTCAACTGGAAATTTCCCTGTGAAGCTCCAAAAGAAATTGCAGTATCATTGGCCATCACCTGGCAGGCCACCATGGTGACAGCTTCGCACTGGGTTGGATTTACTTTGCCGGGCATTATGGAGCTTCCAGGTTCATTTTCAGGAATAGTTATCTCGCCAAGACCACATCTAGGGCCGCTGGCATACCATCTAACGTCATTGGCAATCTTCATCAAATCTGCTGCAAGAGCTTTTATTGCGCCGTGGGCATAGACCAGGTCATCCCTGCTGGTTAAAGCATGGAATTTATTTTCGGCAGTGACAAATCTTGTACCAAGACAGCTGCTAATTTCCTCCGCTACAATTTTGCCGAAATCAGGATGTGCATTGAGACCCGTTCCTACCGCTGTTCCTCCCAGCGCCAATTCTCTCAAACCCTCTATGGACTGTTTTATATTTTTTTCTCCCTTGACGAGCATCTGTTTCCAGCCGCTTATCTCCTGAGAAAACGCTATGGGAACGGCGTCCTGCAAATGAGTCCTCCCTGTCTTGATAATTCCCCTGTTCTCTATTTCAAGATGTTCCATGGTTCCTCTCAATGTATCTATAGCAGGCAGTAATTTGTTTTCTATTTGCATTACGGCAGCTATGTGCATTGCCGTCGGGAAAGTATCATTCGAGCTTTGGGACATATTTACGTCATCGTTTGGGTGAATTACTTTTTTGCCCAATATCTGATTTGCCCTGTTGGCAATGACTTCATTCACATTCATGTTGCTCTGTGTTCCACTGCCTGTCTGCCAGACTACCAGTGGAAAATTGTCATCCAGCTTACCTTCATAAATTTCATCACATACCTGTCGAATTACCTTCGTCTTTTCATCGTCAAGCTTGCCCAGCCTGTTGTTTGCCTTTGCCGCTCCTTTTTTTAAAATGCTGAACGCCCTAATCACTTCTATCGGCATCTTTTCAGTACCGATTTTAAAATTCTCAAAACTTCTCTGCGTCTGGGCACCCCATAATTTATCAGAGGGAACTTTCACTTCCCCCATCGTGTCCTTTTCTACTCTATAATCCATAAAAATGCCTCCCTTTATTCTCCATTAAATATAAAATCCATTGAATATTCCCGGCTTTATAAAGACAGCTCCACGAAAAAATAATGCTGCATTTTATCTGCAAATCTGATAGCTTTTTCATCTATACCCTTTTCCAGTGTCCATGTCATGATGACAAAAACATTTGCCACATAAAGATTTGCCAATAGATCTAATGAAACATCCGTAATCTTTTTATGTTCTTGCAAATATAAACGGCATTGTGAAAAAAGGATCTTTTCAATTTCCTCTCTTAGATCTCCCCTTGGAACGTGAACTTTCAGCAATGTTTTTATCTCCTCCTTATGATGTGAAAATATTTGGGAAACGTCACCTATGATTTTCCCCACGCCGCTGCTTTCAGCCTGTAAAAAACGCATTTCTGCTTTCTTTCCCACAATGCCGGCATAATATCTTACAATTCCTTCCAGAAGATCATACTTATCCACATAGTGACTGTAAAAAGTAGAACGACTTGTCAATGAAGTCTCACATATATTTTTAATTGTAATGCTGTCAAAATCTTTTTTTTGCAGCAATTTGATAAAAGCTGCCTCAATAGTCCGCTTTGTTTTAAAAATACGCACATCTTCCGCCAATCAATTTCACACCTCTTGTACAATTTAATACATTTTTATATATTTTATTCGATTACGAACATATTATATCATTTTAACAATTGTTTGTCCCCTAAAATAACAATATACTCTAGTTGATGGCCGATAGGTCAAATAAATCAATTAAACCGGAGGTATTTTTATGTTCAAAAAATATACAGGCAACGAACAATTTGATCTGCAGATAACCCGTTTTACTTATGATTATGAAAATGATCCAAGGGTAAAAGAAGATTTAAAACAAATAGTACCTGAATTAAAAGATTTTGAAAGCTGGTATAAAAGCTGGTCACATCTTGCTGTGAAACGGGAAAATGAAGGTTTCTACGGAATAGCTTCAAACTATTACAAGGCAGCTGAATTTTATCTGCGGTCCGAAGATCCCAATAAACAGAAAATGTATGAAGGGTACCGAAGAAATTTTTACAAATACTATGATGATTTTAACTACAAAAGATACAAAATTCCCTATGAAAACTTCTTCCTTCCAGCTGTAGAACTGTTCAACCCAAATGCACATAAAACGCTGATTGTTTTTGGAGGCTATGATTCCTATATGGAAGAAGTCATCAAAGAAACTATATTTCTAAAAAATACAGACTATAATATAATTGTTTTTGACGGCCCTGGCCAGGGTACAGCTTTAAAAAACGGTCTGAAGTTCATTCCGAACTGGGAAAAACCGGTCTCGGCAGTAATTGATTATTTCAATTTGAAACGTGTCAGTGCAATCGGCATATCCTGGGGAGATTATTTTGTCATGCGTGCGGCAGCTTTCGAAAAGCGCATAGATAAAGTAATAGCATTCGATATCTTTTATTCCGGACTAGATCCATTGATGAATCGAATGTCCAAGGAAATATGGAATAAGTTCGTTAAATTGTTTGAAGCCGGCAAATCAGCTGAATTCAACAATTTCATAAATAAAATGATGCAGGGCAATATTGATTTGACATGGAAAATAAATAAGGGTTACGAAATTACCGGTGAAACCACACCTTTTGATCTATGTAAAAATTTCAAACGCCACAGCATGAAGGGAATAGGACAATTTATCAACCAGGATGTCCTCTTACTGGCCGGTGAAGATGACCAGTATGTACCAATCTCAAGACTCCCTCAAATCCAGAGGGAACTCTGCAATGCGGCTTCCATTACAACAAAGGTTTTTACCAGGGAAACCGGCGGAGAACAGCATTGTCAGGCTGACAAAATTACTCTTGCATTTGATGAGATCAAAAAATTTCTGAGCTGAGAAAATTTATTTGCAGAGATCAAAACATGCCGTAAAATAAAAAAGCAGTATCCAAATATCTGGATTGCTGCTTTTTACTTTTACAGTCCATTATTCCTTTTTTTCAACGTAATTGTCATGCCAGCTATCCCATTCATGATGGAATCTGCCTTCGAAGGAGCCATCCCCATGTCCTCTAAAGTGATGGCAGCGGCTATGTTTCATAAAATGTTCAAATACCTGTTTGCGCAAATCCTCATTCTCGTCTCCAGACTGCTCTTCAAGCTGCTTTATGATACGCTTCAAATATTCATTGAGGTTGGTCAGTTCTTCATCATTTAAGCAATCAAATATCTTCTCCAGCTCAGACGGTGCATCATCAGTATTATCAGCAGAAGCTGCAGCACCCTTTTCAGTCAGCTTTATATTTAAACTGCGGTGATCCTGCTCTGACGTTTCACGTTTGATATATCCCTTTTTTTCTAACTTGTTCAGAAGTTCCGCCAAAGCCTGCCTGCTCATGTCAAGCAGATAAGTCAATTCTTTCTGGCTCATTTCAGGTTTCATCTTCAAAATAGAAAGTACACGTCCCTGACCTCTATGCGGGTTTCCCCCTGGTCCAAAATTCCTGAAATTCTTTATTTGACACCTGTGCAGCAATGTATGCAAGTGCACGAACTGATCCAAAATTTCTTCTCTAATTCCACTCACGTGAAATACCTCCCTTTTGTAGTTTGAATTACCTAGGTATTCTTGTCAAGTACTTGACTATAGTATAGCAATTCGAAAATATCTTGTCAAGTACCTGACTATAATTTTCAATTTTATTTTTCACAAATACCAATAAAATATTTATGAAATTGAAGATTATCTGTCAGCTCCGGGTGAAATGAAGTAGCCAGCATATTTTTCTGCCTTACAGCTACAATGTTGTCGTCAACCCTGC
The DNA here is from genome assembly GCF_041224415.1 of Clostridium lapidicellarium. Taxonomy (NCBI): domain Bacteria; kingdom Bacillati; phylum Bacillota; class Clostridia; order Eubacteriales; family Clostridiaceae; genus Clostridium; species Clostridium lapidicellarium. The sequence goes on from NZ_JBGFFE010000027.1 coordinate 19,991, forward strand.
ACAACACATCTACATCACTGCCTATTTCAGTTATATAGGGAGCCCTGATAAAAACCAAAGGTATTTTTTTACTGCAAATTCCATCTATCTTTTTATAGGTCAAAAAGCTGTTAATCTGGCTTCCATAGGCATTCCTTTTTACAGTTATATCCATCACCTGCATATGGGCTTTTTCATCATTTTCAATATTTTTTGCAAGGAGTATCATACCTGCACAGGTTCCCCACACAGGGAGGCCGTTTGTTATTTTTTCCTTGAGTTTGTAAAAAATACCCGTTTTCCTCAATAATTTACCAATGGTTGTACTTTCTCCCCCCGGAAGGATGATCCCCTGAAGATCATCCAGTTCTTCGGGCCTTTTTACCTCGACTGTTTCACAGTGGAGAGCTTTTAAATGATGAATATGCTCTGCTACTCCACCTTGAAGTGCAAGTACTCCTATTTTCATTTTACCAGCCTCTTTCTTCAAATTTTTCATTTAGCTCACTGCAGTTTATACCTACCATAGGTTCTCCAAGATCCTCCGACACTTCGGCAATGCATTTGGGATCGTCATAATTTGTAGTTGCCATAACTATTGCCTTGGCTCTCTTTTCCGGGTTTTCGGATTTGAATATTCCCGAGCCCACAAAGACTCCCTCAGCTCCCAGCTTCATCATAAGTGCTGCATCAGCAGGTGTAGCTATTCCACCTGCAGCAAAATTAACTACAGGGAGCTTCCCATTTTCATGGACAAATTTCACCAAATCAAAAGGTGCCCCAAATTCCTTGGCCAGAGTCATCAATTCCTCCCTTGATGAACTTTTAACTTTTCCTATATCATTCATTATGCTTCTCATATGGGTAACAGCTTGAACTACATCTCCAGTGCCCGCTTCCCCCTTAGTTCTTATCATGGCTGCACCTTCACCAATCCTTCTCAAAGCTTCCCCCAAATTTCTTGCACCACATACAAAAGGAACGTCAAATCTCTTTTTGTCTATATGATATTTATTGTCTGCAGGAGTCAGGACTTCACTTTCATCTATAAAATCAATTCCTATAGCCTGCAGTATTTCAGCCTCGACGAAATGTCCTATTCTGACTTTGGCCATAACCGGAATAGACACGGATGCCTTTATTTTCTTTATCATTTTAGGATCGGACATTCTTGCAACCCCGCCCTCTTTCCTTATATCTGCAGGTACTTTTTCAAGTGCCATAACTGCACATGCTCCCGATTTTTCAGCAATCACAGCTTGTTCAGCATTTACCACATCCATAATTACTCCGCCTTTGAGCATCTGGGCCAAATTTTTATTCAACTCATACTTTGCCATAAATATACAACTCCTCACTTATTTTTTAGGATCATTATAATATACAGGCTATATAATTCAAATGTACCCATACAATTTTATGTTTAAAAATATAATAAAATAAGGCATAAATAACAAGTTCTTAAAAACCATTAATTATACCTTACCTCATTACTATTCAGGATTTAAAAAGCTAATTTTACTTCTCAATCAATAAATTTTAACAACAAAGCTACATTGCATCATTTAAATCATTTAAATCTCTTCCAGTAACATCTTCAGAAACATAAGAACTAAAAAATGTACTCAAAGAGAAAATAATAAGCATTATGGCAACCGGAATCCAACTACCTGAAACTGCTGACACCCAGCTAGCAGCAATTAAAGGACCAAAGCCAGTGGCTACAACACCTGCTATTTCTTTAGCAAGAGATACTAAAGTTACTCTATTTTTTGATCCAAATAATTCACTGAGCGTTACATTTTCTAAAGCAAATATTCCTTGACAACCAACATTCAAGCCAATTACCAGTCCAATAGTTAGTACAACAACATTTTTTGAATTAATCATCATCATCATTGGAATTGCGTAAACTGCCATAGCAAGTGATAAGATCATATACAGTTTTCTCCTCCCAAATTTATCACCAAGATATCCAACCACAGGAATGGTTATAAAAGATATTAAAGATGAAATAATATTAGCATTAGTTGCAACAGTTTTTTGCATTAAAAGAACAGTAACAATAAATCCGGTTAGATATGTTTGCAAAATGCCACTATTACCTGCTTGTCCAAAACGTAATCCTAAAGCAACTGCAAAACTCTTTCTTCCTTTTTTCTCAGTCTTAATTGGTTTACCACTTTTTTCTATATGCTCTCTTTCTTTTAAAAGCAACTTTTTCTTCTCTACCATAACTGGACTTTCTTTAACAAAAATTCTAATTAAAATTGCTACAATCATAACAACAAAGGAAGCAAAAAACGGAATTCTCCATCCCCACACAAGTAAATCGTTTTCGCTAATATTCATTAGAATAATTGACCAAATTAAATTTGCTAATAATGTTCCAGATGAAGTTCCTAAACAAACTAAACTGCCAATTAAGCCTCTATTTTTCACTTTGGAAAATTCAGCAACCATAACACCAGCACCGCTTATTTCCGCTCCAGCACCTAAACCCTGAAAGATTCGCAGTATAACTAATCCAATTGGAGCTAATATACCAACTTTTTGATAAGTAGGCAAAAAACCGATTAATGTTGACGCAAGTCCCATAAGAGTTATAGTAATAAAAAGAACAGTTCTACGTCCCATTTTATCACCAATTCTTCCAAATACATATGCTCCAATTAACCTAGCAACATATCCAGCACCATATGTTCCCATTGACATTATTAAACCCATTGCAGGACTTGAATTTGGGAAAAATACTTTATTAAAAACAATAGCTGCCGCAAGAGAATATAACTGAAAATCCATAAATTCCATCGCAGTTCCAAGCCAACCACTTGCAGCAACTTTAACTAATTCTTTTGTTTCAACCTGATAAGTGGTGCTACTATTTTTTTGCATTTTTATCACACCTTCTTTAATATTTATAAAATCAATTTTTATTTTTTGAATTATTTTAGTTTTAAATACCTTAAAAGAATAAAAAGCAATCTTAACTAATCACCAAAAGTAAGAACCATTTTTTTAACTTCTTCAGGATATTTATCAATAAAATCAAATGCTTTTTGAACTTCTTCAAATTTAAATTTATGTGTAATTAATCCATCAGATTTTAGATTTCCATTTTCCATCAATCTAATAACATTTGCAAATTGATAAGCCTGAAGCCTGCTTCCAACAACAGTCAATTGCTTTTTAGTAATTGGAAGCTGCTTAATTTGAGCATCATCCTCTGAAAATCCAAGTACAACGATAGTTCCTGCTGGTGAAGTTACATCAAAGCCAAGTTCAAACGTTTTTGTAGTACACACAGCATCTATAACTTTATTTACCCCTTCACCATCTGTCCAATCTTTTATTGCTCGCTTTATATTTTCATTTAATACATTAACAACCCTATCTGCTCCATTTTGTTTGGCAAACTCCAGTTTTTCGGATACAATATCACTTATCATTACTTCTGCACCCTTGATTTTAGCTAATTTAAGAATACATATTCCTATCGGTCCTGCTCCTTGAATAAGAAGTTTATCACCAATTCCAACATTGCCCCTAAATGTTGAATTGGCACCTATAGTGTATGGTTCTGCAAGTACTGCTGTATCCCAATCTAATTTTTTATCTAGCACATAACATTGTTTTTCAGGTACCGTAAAATACTCTCTCATACCACCATCTTCATGAACACCAAATACACTTAAATCTTTACAAACATTAGGCATTCCATGACGACATGCATAACATTTACCACAATATTTAATTGGTTCAACTACAATGTGGTCTCCTTTTTTTAAACTTTTTACACTACTGCCAATTTCAACAACTTCTCCAACAACTTCATGTCCCATAACCCTAGGTAACACAGCTAATGGATTTTCGCCATGGTATAGATGAACATCTGATCCACAAATACCAACTCTTTTTGTTTTTATTAAAGCATCGTTAGCGTTTACAATTTTAGGCGTCTCTTCCTCTTCTAATCTCAAATCATCTTTTCCATAAACTCTCGCTATTTTCATAATATTTCCTCCTAATTGTTAATTTATAATAGTTGATGTTATAATTAAATTTGTTTATATTTCTTATTAGACATTTTCACATAATTGATCATATAAAATTTCCACTATTCAATATGATCAACTATGTGTAAAAAATGTCTATTTTTTATCGATTTCTATTGTTCATCTTTGTAATAGCTTCCCAGAGTCCATTTAAATATGCTGCTCCGAGAGCTCTGTCATACAGACCATATCCGGGTCTTGCTTTTTCACCCCAGATCATTCTTCCATGGTCAGGTCTTATATATCCATCAAATCCCACATCATAAAACGCCTTCATTATTTCAAACATGTCAAAACTTCCATCACTGGAAAGATGAGAAACTTCATGAAAATGCTTCTCTGATAATATTTTTATATTTCTTACATGTGCAAAATGTATTCTTTTTTTAGCACCAAAATATCTTATAAGTTCAGGTATATTGTTTTTAGTACTGGATCCCAGCGATCCGCTGCAAAGGGTAATACCGTTGTACGGACTGTCCACAAGTCCTATTATTCTGTCCAGATTTTCCTTTGAATGTACTATTCTTGGAAGTCCAAATACATTCCATGCAGGATCATCAGGGTGAACGGCCATTTTTACATCATATTTTTCACATGTAGGTATTATAGCTTCAAGAAAATATTTATAATTTTTGAATAATTTTTCTTCATCCATTCCATCATACAACTTTAAAACATTCTTTAATTCTTTAAGTCTGTCAGGTTCCCATCCCGGCAGCAAAAATCCATTTGAATTTTTTTCAGTATTCTCCACAAGTTTTACGGGATCCATCCCTTTTAATTTGTCATCGTCATAATACATGACTTCAGAACCATCAGGAAGCTTGTACGCAAGATCTGTCCTGAGCCAGTCAAACACAGGCATAAAATTATAACATATTACCCTTACTCCGGACTTCCCTAAATTCTTTATCGTCTCCTTATAGTTCTCTATATATTTATCTCTCGATGGCAGCCCAAGTTTGATATCCTCATGCACATTGACGCTTTCAATAACCTCAAGCTGCAGCCCATGGCTTTCTATATTGTTTTTGTACTCAAGTATCCTCTCCATGGGCCATACTTCTCCTGCCGGAATATCAGGCAAAAATCCCGCGATCCCCCTAACTCCGGGTATTTGACGTATCTGATCCAGCGTAACACTGTCATCATTTTCACCAAACCACCTAAATATCATATTCATAAAAAACATTCCTTTCAAAATGAATTAATTTAAACAGTCATTCAAGATATTTTTTAAGTGTATTCCTAACTGCATCTTTTCCTTCAATCATTTCTTCAAAGTATTTCTCGATTTTTTCTCCAAGACCGAGTTTGCACAAGTCAATTCCAAATATATCTTTATTTGAAAGTATCGGCTTCAGAGTACCCTTCTTGTACTTTCCTCCCAATTCAACATCTCTCAAATATCCCTGCAGCATTCCAATAAGAGGATCAGAACTCACTTCAAATTTCTCTCCCTTGTCATTTATTCCAAGTAAATACCTGCACCAACCTGCAATGACAAGCGGTATATATTTCAGAGATTTCACATCGAGATTACTGTTTTCAGCATATGCTTTAATTGTTTCTCCAAATCTTATTCCAACTTTTTGGGATGTATCTGTCGCTATTCTCTGTGGTGTATCAGGTATATATGGATTTGGAAGTCTTGTTTCCATAACTTCCTTTATAAAATCCTGCGGTTTTATTATTTCGGGATCTGACACAACTGGAAGTCCCTCTTTATATCCAACTTTATTTATAAGTTTTACTATTTCCCTATCCTTCATTTCATCTGCAATTAAAGTATATCCAAGCAAACAGCCAAATACCGCCATTGATGTATGCAGTGGATTAAGACACGTACATACCTTCATTCTCTCAACTTTTTCCACAGTTTCCCTGTCTGTAAAATACACCCCTGACTTTTCAAGCCTGGGCCTTCCATTTGGAAAATCATCTTCTATGACAAGATACTGCGGTCCCTCTGTATTTACAAAAGGTGCTATATACGTGTTTTTCCCAGTTATAATGGGTTCCATTCCATTAATTCCAAGCTTCTCTAGCTTTTCTTCTACTGATTTGGACGGTCTTGGTGTTATTTTATCTATCATAGTCCAGGGAAATGTAACTTTGCTCCTGTCGTCTATATAGTTCAAGAATTCTTTTTTAACAGATCCATTTTCAAACCATTTATACGCAATTGTTTTTACTGCATTATAAAGTTTCTCGCCATTGTGTGAACAATTATCCATGCTCACCATCGCAATTGGCAAACTTCCCGCCTTGAATCTCGTATAAAGCAGTGACGAAACCTTTGACATAACATTATTTGGTGCAGATGGACCCCCTTTTATATCTTTTTGAACTTCATCTGCAAAATTCCCCGACAGGCCCTTCAAGTTGTATCCCTTTTCAGTTATTGTAAAACTGGCCATCTGAAGTGAAGGCTCTGAAAATATCTGATTTAACCTTCCCCAGTTTTCCTCTTTGCCGCTGTCTCCGATTACACTCTCTCCCACACTTGCAATTACAGTATTATCGAGACTTCCATCCGGATTCATGATGACTTGAATACTCAAATTGTCATGAGGCTTATAGATTTCATCTATGATTTCATAATCATATGTCTCAACTGCAGTTATTCCTGATTTTTCCCCACCTTCATCAAGAAGTTTCTGCTGAAGTGCTGCTATAAATCCCCTGAATATATTTCCTGAACCAAAATGTACCCACACTGGATTCTCCATGGTGTTTTCGCACATTTTTTGATAATCAAACTGAGGAAGTTTGATCTTGGCGCTTTCCCATTCAGACTTCTTTTTTATGTTTTCTTTATCTAAGATTAGCATTTGTTACCTCCTGCCTCCTTATAATTTCTTTTTATATAATAATTACAGATAATTTAAAAATACACTCTCCTAAATCTCAAAATAATTTCTGGCATTATTAAAACTTATATCTTGAACCACCCTGCCTAAATAATTCATATCACATGGTACCTCGCCATTTTCAACCCATTTGCCTATTAAATTACAAACTATTCTTCTAAAATATTCGTGCCTTGCATAAGAAAGAAAACTTCTGGAATCCGTTGCCATTCCTATAAACCTAGTAAGTAACCCGCAATTGGAAAGTGCCTTCATCTGTTCTTCCATGCCATCTTTATTATCATTAAACCACCATGCAGGTCCAAATTGTATTTTTCCAGGTATTAAGCCTTGAAAATTACCAAGCATACTTGATATAACGTAGTTATAACTTGGATTTAAGGTATACAGAACCGTTTTGGGAAGCACATTGTCCCTTTCTAAAGAATCCAGCAGCCCAGCTAATTTTTCGGCAATCCTGCAATCATTCATGGAATCAAAACCTGTATTGGGTCCTAATTCATTAAATTTATTTGTATTATTATTTCTCATTGCACCTATATGGAACTGCATTGACCAATTAAATTTGAAATACATCTCTCCCAGTGAACGCAGGGTATATGTTTTATATTTTTCTTCCTCGGCTCTATTTAATTTTTTAAAATTCAAACGTTTTCCAAATATTTCAGATACTTCCTTTTTAGATGTTTCCATATATGGAACGTAAGTAAGTGAATGATCTGAAATCTTACATCCGGATTCATTAAAAAATTCTATTCTGGAATTCAACGCCTGTAAAAAATCATCATAGTTTTGTATATTTATATTACTTGCTTTTTCAAGTTTTCCTATCCAGTCAACGAAATCACCATTTCTTATTTCAAGTGCCTTATCGGGCCTAAATCCGGGTACGATCTTTACATCAAAGCCTTCATTTTTGATTTTCCTGTGATACTCAAGTGTATCTGCCGGATCATCCGTCGTGCAGACAACTTTCACATTGGATTTTTTCATAAGACTTCTCGCTGAAAATCCCAAATTTTTGATAATAGAATTTGCTTCATTCCAGATATTTTCCGCAGTGTTTTCATCTAAAGTTTCATGAATATTAAAATACCTTTGCAGCTCCAAATGTGTCCAGACATAGAGGGGATTGCCTATAAGTTTGGGAACTGTCCTTGACCAGGCAAGAAACTTCTCATAATCGCTGGCATTTCCTGTAATATATTTTTCATCCACTCCATTGCCTCTCATGGCTCTCCATTTATAATGATCACCGTAAAGCCAAATTTCAGTTATATTACTGTAATTTTTATCTTCATAAATTTCCCTCGGATCAAGATGGCAATGGAAATCATAGATAGGCATTTTTTCAGCATAGTCGTGATAAAGTTTTACAGCAGTCCCATTTGAGAGATCAAAATTTTCATCTAAAAATTTTTTCATAATATTCCACCTTTCTAACCTAAAATAAAGTTTATTTTCTTACCTTACAACTTTTCCAGTGCCTGCCCCATGAAAAATCTTTTCAACTTCCTCTTCTGATACGTGATTCAAATCCCCTTGAATGGTATGTTTCAAAGCTCCGGAAGCGATTCCAAACTCAAGTGCCTCTCTGGGATCTCCATTTTTTAAAATTCCATGGAGGAATCCCGCACAAAGCGCATCCCCTGTTCCAACTCTGTCAACAATATGAATACAATAGCTCTTTCCAGTATAAATACCATTCTCGGAGGCAACCAAGGCACTATATTTGTTATCTGAAGCAGAAATATTTTCACGAAGTGAGCTAAACAAATACTTGAATTTATATTTTTCAATAACTTTAGTCATATTTTCTCTATTTACACATATTGAATAATCTCCAGTTATAAAATCAGTAGAGCCATCGCTGTAACCTAAGACCAGCGCTGCATCTCTGGCATTTCCCAGGCAAATATCCACATATTTCATCAAATTGTTCATGATTTTCTGCTTTTCACTTACCTTGTCCTGCCACAACTTTGCCCGGTAATTTAAATCAAAAGATGTTAAAATATTTCTTTTTTTAGCCTCTTTAAGTGCTCTTTCTGTAATTTTGGCACAGTTTTTACTTAATACTGGAGTAATACCTGAAGTATGAAACAGATCCGCCCCCTTAAAAATTTCATCCCATTTGAATTCTTCCTCTGCCGCTTCCGCCATGGAAGATCCTTCACGATCATAGACAACATTTGATCCTCTGAGAGAACATCCATTTTCCAGAAAATAAATTCCAAGTCTTCTGCCGCCTCTTACTATATGCGAACAATCTATATTGTTTTTTTTCAAAGCTGCAACTGCCGCATCTCCCAATGGGTTGTCCACTAATTTTGTTATATAGGATACCTTATCTCCATAGTTTGCCAGAGATACTGCAACATTAGCTTCACTCCCGCCGTAAACAGCATCAAAACCTTCTGCCTGAATAAACCTCTTATATCCATAGGGAGATAGTCTCAGTAATATCTCCCCCATTGTTACAACCTTTGCCATAATAAATCTTACCCTCTCTTCACCAAATGAACTGCAAATCCACCGATTTCATCTTTTAAATAAACAACTGCAGGTTCTTTAAATTCATTGTATTTAATACTATCTTCTATAAATTTCACATTGATCTTTTCAAGTTGATACACAGCTTTTTCCACATCATTTACGGCTACAGCGATATGTCCTTTTTTACCGTAGAATGGTTTTTTCATCACTTCAACATCTGCTCCTGCAAAAATGGAGTTATTATTTTCACTGCTTTTAAAATGAAACATATTTTCAAACAATGAGCAGATATCTCTTGCCTCTTTAGAATCCACTGCATTGATTCCAATATGGACAACTTTATAGTCCAGCATTTTATCAACAGCCCTTTTTGTGATTTCCTCAATCTGATCAAATTTTTTTTCTTCAACCAGGAAATCTTTTACCATCCACGTTCCTCCGCAAGCTATAACATTTTTCAAATTCAAATACCGGCTCAAATTTTCTTCATTTATACCGCCGGTCGGAATAAATTTTACATCCGGATACGGTCCTGAAAATGCCTTCAAAGTTTTTATCCCGCCACTTGCCTCGGCAGGAAAAAATTTAACAATCTTTAGGCCTTTATTAACGGCCTTTGCCACTTCACTGGCACTAGAGCAGCCGGGAATGACAAAAATATTTTTTCCCAAGCAATAATCCACAACCTCGTCAATATAACCCGGACTTATAATAAAAGAAGCACCAGCTTCAACAGCTTCTTCTACCTGTCTGACAGTGATAACTGTCCCTGCTCCCACAATAAACTCCGGAAACTCCCGGTGAACATTTTCAATGGCATTCTGTGCAGCAGGACTTCTAAAAGTTATCTCTACACTATCCAATCCACCTTCTTTTAAAGCTTTGACCAGTGGAATCGAATTTTTTGCATCATTAATTTTTACTACAGGAATAATACCAATTTTTCTTATCTTATCGGCTAAGCTATTCATGTATTCCTCCTATTGATCATACAAATTATTATTTTATAGCTACATAATATCATTTTTAAAGTATAAAGTCAATAATTTGTATGATGAATTATTGACTTAAATAAAAATAGTGAACTGCCATTTTGTTCAGACAGCTCACTATTTCTTCGCGGAATTTCCTTTACCGCGGATTTTATCAATCACATACTGGCGATTGGCATTTATATGACATATCATAGAATATTTTGCGCCAAGAGAATCTCTGTCCCCAATTGCCTCTGCAATTCTTCTGTGGTAATAAACAGTATTTCTAATCAATGCATTATTTGTATAATCTATACTATTTTGAATTGAATTGTGGAGAATTGGAATAATGTGATTTATTACCGTATTACCGCTGGCCTTGCCAATAAGATTATGAAACATGGCGTCTTTATCTGCATAGGGAATATTTTCACTAATTGCCCTCTCAACTTCATCACACTGCACCATAATTTTTTCAATATCCCCCTTGCTGGCATTTACAGCCGCCAGTGCTGCTATTTCCGGTTCCAGTATAAGACGTGTATCAAACATGTCCAAAATTAATTTTTCACTGCCCAAAAACTCCAGTCCAAATGGATCCTTTACCATGCCGGTATTCTCAGATACAAAAATTCCAGATCCCTGTCTTGTAAACAATATGTTGCGGGAGGTCAATATTTTCAAGGCTTCTCTTAAAGTACTCCTGCTGACATTCAGCAATTTTACCAGTTCGTTTTCACTTGGTAATTTGTCACCTGCTTTCATATTTTTCTTTTTTATCATATCTGCAATGTCTTTTGCAACTGATTGTGCCAGAGGCATTTTATTATTCACTAAAATCACCTTCTTCTATTCATTCAGTGTGGATTCGATTTTAGCACAATCCCAAATATGTGTCAATTGCAAAGAGTTGATTGACTTACTGCAGTATTTAATATATTATAGATTTGTCAATTGACAATATCAGGGAAGGTAGGTCGATAATAATGAAAATAAAGGATATAAAAATAAAACAGATATCCGTCCCGCTGAATACACCCTTTAAAACCGCACTCCGCACGGTGAAAAGCGTAGAAGATATCATAGTGGAGATATATACGGACACAGGTAATGTTGGTTTTGGAGAAGCTCCCCCTACCGGTGCCATAACGGGAGATACGACTGGAGCAATAAAAGGAGCCATAGAGGATCATATAAAAAAATCAATAACAGGCATGGATATAGAAAATTTCGAATCCATAATAAAAAAGTTAAACGGCTGCATTGTAAAAAATACAAGTGCAAAAGCCGCAGTGGATATAGCACTTCATGACCTGTACGGTCAGTTGTATAAGGCTCCTCTGTACAAACTTCTGGGAGGATTTAGAAAAGAAATAACTACAGATATAACCATAAGTGTAAACGAACCTGAGGAAATGGTAAAGGACAGCATAAAAGCCATAAAAAAAGGATATAAAACGTTAAAGATAAAAGTAGGTGTGGATTCCAAAAAGGATCTTGAAAGAATAAAAGCTATAAGACAAGCTGTTGGATATGATGTAGACCTCAGAATAGATGCCAATCAGGGATGGAAACCCAAGGAAGCTGTACGTGTACTTAAAAAGATGGAAGATGAAAATTTAAAAATTGAACTCGTGGAGCAGCCTGTGACAGCTTGTGATATAGAGGGCCTGAAATTCGTTACAGATAATGTATCGATACCGGTTTTGGCAGATGAAAGTGTATTCTCTCCGGGAGACGCTTTAAAGATTTTGCAGAGCAGGGCAGCAGATCTAATAAATATAAAACTCATGAAAACAGGCGGACTGCACAACGCACTGAAAATATGCTCACTGGCAGAAATATACGGAATTGAATGTATGGTAGGCTGCATGCTGGAAGCAAAAGTAAGTGTGACGGCTGCAGTACACCTCGCATGTGCAAAGAGTGTAATAACCAAGGTAGATCTGGATGGGCCTGTGCTGTGCAGGGAAGATCCCATAGAAGGTGGAGCTGTTTTCAATGAAAGTAAAATAAGCCTTCCGGACAGCCCAGGTCTCGGCATAAAATCAATACATTATTAAAATGGGGAGGGTTAAAACATGCTTTTTGAAAAGATTATAAAATCAGCAGACTTAAAAAGGCTAAATTGTGCCTTTGAAGTGAAAAATCTCAAAACAGGTGAAAAAATTTCCTACAATGAAAACACGGTAGTACCTTCGGCAAGCCTTATAAAAATACCTGTAATGATGAAAATAATCGAATTGGTCAAAGAGGGCAGTCTTTCTCTCAAGCAGAGGATAACGGTTACAGATGAAGTCAAGGTACCTTTCAGCATACTCACCCTTATGGAAAGTGGAAACAGTTATACCTTGAAAGATATAATCACCCTCATGATCGTACAAAGCGACAACACCGCCGCAAACATGCTGATTGATATCGCAGGTATGAACGATGTAAATGATTATATTAAAAAATTGGGGCTAAAAAATACTGTACTCCAGAGAAAGATGATGGACTCAAAGGCCAGAGAAGAAGGCAGGGAAAACAAGACCACTGCTGCCGACATGGTGAAATTCTTTGAACAGATTTATAAAGATGCAGAGTCCGGCAGTCCTTACGGCATGCTGATGAAAAATATATTAACCGCACAATTGGACAACAGTGTGATGAGGCTTTACATACCGGACAGTACAATAATTGCACATAAAACAGGAGATCTCGACGGGATAAGTCATGATGCGGGAATAGTATATCTTCCCGGCATCAATTATATTTTCTGTGCCCTTACCTGGAATGCTCCAAACAACAATTTAGCACGGGATACAATAGGAAAAATTTCTAAAACAGTTTACGATTATTTTACAAGATTTTGAGATGTTACTTATTTTTTTCTGAATCTCTCTTGAGAAAATCCAGCAGGACTTCTGTGCGTTCTCTTTGTTTCCTTTTTAAAAGTTCAGGAGTCCAGTTGTAAAATCCTTTCCCGCTCTTGCTTCCCAGATCACCGGAATCAACTTTGCTCTGCATAAGTTTGGAAGGTTCCTTATAATCACACAGATCTTTAAACAAATAGGAAGATATATTATTGAATATGTCAAGTCCTCCCAAATCCGCACTGCACAGCGGACCTGTAACAGGCAGCCGCCTTCCATGTCCATATTCCATGGCTTTATCAACTTCTTCAGGTTTGGCCCATCCCTGTTCGACTATATACAGTGCTTCCCTGAGAAGTGCCAGCTGAAGCCGGTTTCCTATAAACCCCGGACATTCCTTTTCCATACGCACTCCTTTTTTGTCTATGAATTCCACCCATTTCATGGTTTCATCCATGACATCGGAGGAAGTTTTACTGCCGGGAACAACCTCCACCAGTGGAATAAGCTGCGGAGGATTCCAGAAATGTGCAACTACCACTCTCTCGGGACGTTTTGTATATTTTGCTATATCCGTGGGACTGAGTCCGGATGTATTAGATGCCAGAATAACTTTTTTTTCACAAATATCATCCAGCTGTTTAAATATATTCTGCTTCAGTTTCAGATTCTCAGCTACGCACTCCACTACAATGTCAGCATTTTCCGCAGCTTCCCCGAGAGTTTTTACTCCCTTTACCCTATTTAGTATATATTTGCATTCACTGTCTGACAACTCTCCTGTATCCTCCAAAAGTTTCAAGCTGGATTTTATCCTGTTAAATCCCCTCTCGAGGCTTGCATCGGTTCTCCCATACATGGTAACATTCAGCCCGGCCTTTGCAGAAAGCAGCGCTATACCGTGACCCATAGTGCCGGTCCCCAGCACGGCCGCATTTTTTATATTCATCTTATATCAATCCCCCTACTTTTAAATTCAATTGCTTTTACACGAATTCTTTTACTTCTTTTGGATCCTCAGTATAATCAGCTGCCTTGACAAATTTTGTCTTTACCCTGTATATAACGGAATCACCTATCTCTCCCTTATCCACATTTTCTTTCAGTACAGGATATCTGACACTTATTTTTTCCACTGCATCCCTAAAATCAGCATCACTTTGCAGCACTTCCGATGCCTCTCCAGTTACAGAAACACATTTGAAAGTATCATAGGATTGATTTTCATCTTGAAAATAAAAAGTAACTATTGGGTTTTTCTTTATATGTTTAACTTTATTTGATTTCCTTCCAGTTTCAAAGTACAAATTAACGCCGTCATTTGAAAATGCACCCATTACCCTGGCGTAAGGTGCGCCATCTTCACCTATTGTAATCAGTAAACCTGTTTTGGACTTTTCTATATATTTTACCGCATTGTCTAATACTTCACTCATATGTGAAATCCTCCTTTTTTTATAATTATAATTCAACAATAAACAATGTTCAAACACATTTTTTAAATAAAGGCATATTATGATAATAAACCCTTATATATGAAAGGAGAAAAATATTGTATAATCCTTATAAAATGTACCACTGCCCCTATTGGAGCAATATTGCTTCAGATAGATATTTATACTGCCCTATGTATAATTCCAGCTTTTCACGTTCCGCAGCAGACAATTACAGTGAGGCAAGGTTAAGAGACTATGGCCCCAAACCCTTTGTGATAAATATCGAGGAAGCTGCAAAACAAAATGACACCTACCGCACAGCTCTATGGACAGGAAGCCATCTGCAGCTTACCCTGATGAGTATCAAAGTCGGAGAAAATATAGGTCTTGAAATTCATCCCAATACGGATCAATTCATACGAATTGAAGAGGGAGAGGGAATTGTCAAAATGGGTGATAGAAGAGATGAACTGAATTTTCAGAAAAAGGTAGAAAATGACTCCGTATTTATTGTACCTGCCGGAAAATGGCATGATTTGGTCAACACAGGTAATAAACCGATCAAACTGTATTCTATTTATGCACCCCCTAAACACCCCAGAGGTACAGTTCACGAAACCAAAGCAGATGCGGAAGCGGCAGAAGAGGACCTGCATTAAGAAAAACTTGTATAAAAGAAACCGGCTCCTGAATTAGCTTTTTTACAGTTTAGAATTAAAAAAAGCATAACATATGAGCCGGAATCTGGTTTTAAAATTATTTCATTGACTTGATAATGCTGTCGGCAAGTTCTCCCATCAAACTGGCCTCGTCTTCCTTCATACTGGAGCTCAAGGACATATCCTTATCCAGAACAGTCATCTCTTTCATTCCATCCAGGAATTTACGCATTAACCTTCCCGACTGGGGAGCCCATGAACCATTTTCTATAAGGGCAAAGGTACGTTTTTGAAGATTCAGTGCTTTCATATGTTCCAGATAATCGAGCATTGGCGGATAAATTTTCAGATTATAGGTTACACATGCAAGAACTATGTGGCTGTATTTGAATGTCTCAGAAATCAAATAGGACACGTGAGTTTTTGAAACATCATACATAACTACATTTTTCATTCCCTTTTCCACCAGCCTGATAGCCAGATTGTGGGCGGCAGATTCTGTATTGCCGTACATTGAAGCATAAACTATCATGACACCTTTCTCTTCAGGTTCATAACGGCTCCATTTATCATACTTGTCTAGAAAATATCCCAGGTTGCTGCGCCATACCGGTCCGTGCAGAGGACAGATAGTCTTTATATCAAGCTTGCTGGCTTTCTTCAAAAGTGCCTGGACATGAGGTCCATATTTCCCCACAATATTTGTGTAATACCTTCTGGCATCGTCAATCCAATCCCTGTCAAAGTCTACCTCATCGTTGAACAGCTGGCCGTTTAATTTGCCAAAGCTGCCAAAGGCATCGGCAGAAAACAGCACTCCATTTGTAGTGTCGTAGGTAACCATGACTTCCGGCCAATGTACCATAGGTGCAGTTACAAATGCCACTTTATGTTTTCCGAAGGATCTGGTATCCCCTTCTTTAACTACCTCCACTTTTCCGTCCATGTCAAATCCAAATTGGTTGAGGAACATGAAAGCTTTTTTAGTACACAATATCTTTGCCTTTGGATAACGCAGGAGGATCTCCTGAATGCAGGCCGCATGGTCCGGTTCAACATGGTTTATCACCATATAATCCAAAGTTCTGCCTTTGAGAACTGCCTTTAAATTTTCGAGAAACTGGCGGCAAACTGCCCAGTCTACCGTATCAAATAGCACAGTCTTCTCATCCAAAAGTACATAAGAGTTATAGGAAACTCCCCTTGGAATTGGATGGATATTTTCAAATAGGGCAAGGCGATTATCATTTGCCCCAACCCAATAAAGATCTTCATTTATTTTTCTAACACAATGCATGTAACTAATCCTCCTTATCTATATTTATAATAATCATACATCAGCATCTATAAATCCATCTTTCTCTTGACCGCAAACAGGACACGTCCATTCTTTCGGTATATCTTTAAAAAGTGTACCTGAAGCTATATCACCTTCAGGATCTCCTACACCCGGATCATATTCATAACCACATCCATTGCAGACATAATGTTTCCAATTTGGAACAACCTTCTTGGGAACTGCCCTCTTCATCTTCTTCATTGGCGGTGCCTCCTTCTTAGGTTGGCCATTATCCAGGGCAGCAGTGAGCAGCGGCACAATTTCCACTAAATCGCCAACTATACCGTAATCGGCATTTTTAAAGATCTTGGCATTGGGATCTATATTTATGGCAACAATTGTAGAAGCATCAACTATGCCTTTAAGATGCTGAATTGCACCTGAAATACCAATAGCCACATACAGATTACCCTTGAATTTCTGACCGGACATACCAACATAGCGGTTCAGCGGTAAATATTTGAGGGTTTCAGCTACCGGACGGGAGGAACCTATGGCCGCACCTGCCTGTACTGCCAGATCTTTTATAAGCTTCATGTTCTCCCTTTTGCCTACGCCCATTCCTATACTCACTACTCTTTCAGCTTTATTTATAGGAGTGTCCATTGGAATTCCAACTGTAAAATCATATCCGTCTTCTTTGAGTGCCTTTACCAGTGAATCAACTTTTTCTTTTGAAGTTCCCTTGTTGAAGATGATATTTTTACGATATCCCGTAGCCGGCAGGCGCTTAGAAGTTCTTGCCGCAGTTTTATTTTTAGGAGCTTTGCCGACAATGTGGGAGGCGATAACCACACGCTGAATTTCATTGGTTCCCTCATATATGGTGCATATTTTGGCATCCCTATAGGCACGTTCAACTTCCATGCCCTTCATGTAACCGCTTCCTCCAAATATCTGAAGGGCGTCATTTACAATTTCAAGACACGTATCAGAAGCATACTGCTTTGCCATAGCAGACTCCATGTTGTAATCCTCGTGGTTCTGCTTCAACTCCGCTGCACTGTAGACCAGAAATCTGGAGGCTCTGAGCTTTGTGGCCATATCGGCTAACTTAAAGGAAATAATCTGCTGGCGGCAGATTGGTTTTCCAAACTGTACCCTCTCCTTTGAATACGCCAGGGCATTTTCATAAGCTCCCTGCGCTATGCCAAGAGCCTGAGCGGCAATGCCAATACGTCCTCCGTCCAAAGTGGACATAGCAATCTTGAAACCTTCTCCTTCTTTACCAAGGAGGTTTTCCCTAGGTACCTTCACGTTGTTGAAATTAAGCTCTGCAGTTGCCGAAGACCGGATTCCCATTTTATCATAGTGTTTCCCGGTACTAAAACCTTCCCAGCCCTTTTCCACAATAAATGCACTTATGCCGTGAGTGCCTATATTCGGGGTAGTAACTGCAAAAACTACATAGACATCCGCTTTCCCCGCATTTGTTATAAATATCTTTTCTCCGTTTAGGACATAGTGATCGCCCTCCAGCACGGCAGTAGTCTCCGTACCGGCGGCATCACTTCCGGCATTTTCTTCAGTTAAGCCAAATGCCCCAATTTTTTCACCTTTTGCCATGGGGATTAAATATTTTTGCTTCTGCTTTTCAGTACCAAAGGCGGCAATCGGATATGTTCCCAAAGATGTATGTGCAGAAAGAATTACGCCAACTCCACCATCAACTCTCGATAATTCTTCAACAGCTATTGCATAACTGATCACATCCAGACCGGCTCCGCCGTACTCCCTGGGATATGGTATGCCCATAACTCCCATATCCGCCAGTTTATGAACAATTTCATCCGGAAATTTGTTCTCCTGATCCAGCATAAATGCAATAGGTTTGACTTCTTCTTCAGCAAATTTTCTAATTTTCATTCTTAAGTTTTCGTGTTGCTCTGTAGTTTTAAAAAACATTTACGTCCCTCCCCTTTACTAAATATAATGTTCCCTTAATATCAATTTAAAAACCTACATGATAATTATAGCTCTCATTAATTTTCCCCACAATCTCAGTTCTAAGCTGTTTTCCCCACAAATCTCCAATGAAACGTAAATAAATTTTATTCTGCCTGTTTGCCATCTTATGTCTTTCAATTCCTCTTATTTTTAGAGTTTTAATATTATTTAAAAAAAATTATTTATTAATAATTATTCTGTAAATGTAGCATGAATCATTTAGCTGACTGGATGATACTGCCGGCAAGTTCCTTCATCGAACTGTTGTCTTCCTCTTTCATGCTGGATCTCAAGGATATATCTTTGTCCAGAACAGTCATATCCTTCATTTCACCTAAAAATTCACGCATCAATTTTCCAGACTGGGGAGCCCATGAACCATTTTCTATAAGGGCAAAGGTACGTTTTTGAAGATTCAGTGCTTTCATATGTTCCAGATAATCGAGCATTGGCGGATAAATCTTCATATTATAAGTCACACTTGCAAGGACTATGTGGCTGTATTTGAATGTCTCAGAAATCAAATAGGACACGTGGGTTTTTGAAACATCATACATAAACACATTTTTCATCCCACCTTCCACCAGTCTTATAG
>NZ_JBGFFE010000028.1:0-35666 GCF_041224415.1 Clostridium lapidicellarium
TCCATTTCTCATCTTAAATAACCCTACAGTAATTTTACACTAAGACTTGCGATATCTTATTGACATGAGAGCTATTGCGTGTTACTATATAGCAGTAGTAAATAATACTTCATACAAGTCATACAAAATAGCAAGGGGTGATTGTGCTGGAAAACCTAACGGAAATGCTCAAAGGCGTGCTTGAAGGATGTGTCCTTGAAATAATAAGCCGCAGAGAAACCTACGGCTACGAAATCACGCGGCGGCTGAACGCCCTCGGTTTCACAGATGTTGTGGATGGAACGGTGTACACCATTCTAATACGGCTTGAAAGAAACAAGTTGGTAGAGGTCACCAAAAAGCCCTCCGACATGGGGCCGCCGCGAAAGTTTTTCGTGCTCAACGATGCGGGGCGCGGGGAACTGCGGAAGTTCTGGGAAAAATGGAAGTTCGTAGAATCGAAAATCAATGAGTTAAAGGAGAAAGAGAAATGAATTTTTGGGAAAAAATCACAGGCAGCGACATGACTAAGGAAATGAAAACTTTTGAAGTGCGAGCCCAAAAACTGCCGGCAGATTATCAAACGGCATGGAAAAAAATTAAGACCAGCCTTTGGCCGCACTCGGATTTTACCGGCCGCAACCTGATGCCGATTCTTGACGGTGTGCTTGGCCTGCTCGAAGAATCGGCAGCGGACGGTGAAAGTATCCAGGAGGTTTTGGGTGGCGATATCAAAGGTTTCTGTTCAGCCCTGGCCGGTGAAGAAGGAGCAAAGTCTTATCGTGATAAATGGCGCCGGCAGCTCAACGATAATATTGCTAAAAAATTAGGTAGATAGGAGGGTGAAATGAGAATACAGGATATCATCAAAGGTAAAAAAGAGTGGCGGGCGCACGTGAAACGTGTCGAATCGCTCCCGCAAGATTATCAGATTGTCTATAGGGAGATTCAAAAATATCTCTTTAAGGTCGGTCCTGTTGAACTGACCGACGGCATAGGTTTACTTTCGGGGATTGTCGATCTTTTTGAAGAAGGTGCGGCCGTGGGGAAAGGTGTGCTCGATGTGACGGGAAGTGATGTAGCGGCTTTTTGCGACGATCTAATCAAAGGTTCGAAAACTTATGCTGACATCTACAAGGAATCTGTCGACCAAAAAATTGGCAGGGCTATGAAAAAGGCTGAGGATAAAACAAAGAAAGGGGGAATATCGAAATGGAAAAAGCAATCCAGGTGAGGAGACTTAAAAAATCGTACAAGAAACTTCACGTTCTGAGAGACGTGGATTTCGAGGTGGAAAAAGGCAGCATTTTCGCCTTGCTTGGCTCCAATGGTACAGGCAAGACTACGATTGTCAAAATTCTTACCACATTGCTGAAACCAGACAGTGGAATTGCTGTTGTCAACGGGTTTGATGTCATGGAGGAACCTGACAGGGTGAGGCAGTCCATCAGTCTCACCGGGCAGTTTGCCGCCGTGGACGGGATTTTGACCGGGCGGGAAAATTTGATTATGATCGCCAAACTGCGGCATCTCAAAAATCCTTATCAGGTGGCAGATTGTT
Source organism: Clostridium lapidicellarium (assembly GCF_041224415.1). Taxonomy (NCBI): domain Bacteria; kingdom Bacillati; phylum Bacillota; class Clostridia; order Eubacteriales; family Clostridiaceae; genus Clostridium; species Clostridium lapidicellarium. The sequence goes on from NZ_JBGFFE010000028.1 coordinate 1,541, forward strand.
TATTGAGCCGTTTCGATCTTATTGATGCAGCTCACCGCAGGGTTTTCACCTATTCGGGCGGCATGCGCCGCAGGCTCGATATTGCCATGAGCCTGATTGGAGAACCGCAGCTTATTTTTCTCGACGAGCCCACCACCGGCCTTGATCCCGAGGCGCGCATGAAGGTTTGGAAGATTGTCAAAGAGCTTGCAGAGGGCGGCACAACGGTGTTCCTGACTACCCAGTATTTGGAGGAAGCCGAGCAGCTTGCGGATCAAATAGCCATTTTACATGAAGGCAGGATTATCGTAAGTGGTACCCTTGAAGAACTTAAAAAGCTGTTTCCGCCCGCAAAGGTGGAGTACATTAAAAAACAGCCGAACCTGGAAGAAATATTCCTTGCAATCGTCAGCAAGAAGGGGGAAGAGTGAATGGAAATGACAAAGAGGTACTTTTTTAGCGATATAGGTGTGATGTTGGGACGTTCCATGCACCATATTACCCGCAGTATGGATACCATAATCACGGTTACAATCATGCCGATTGCGATGATGCTGTTGTTTGTCTATGTGTTCGGTGGTGCCATTCAAACCGGCACGGATAACTATGTGAATTACCTACTGCCAGGTATATTGCTGATTGCAATTGCAGCCAGTACTTCCTATACTGCTTATCGTCTGTTTATGGATATGCAGGAAGGTATCTTTGAACGGTTCCGTTCTATGCCTGTTGCACCTTCGGCAGCACTGTGGGGTCATGTACTGACATCTCTGGTATCCAATACTATCTCGGTTGTCGTCATCATTCTCACAGCGCTGATTATGGGATTTAACTCATCGGCAGGAATATTATCATGGCTGGCTGTGACCGGTATACTCGTTTTGTTTACACTGGCTTTGACATGGATTGCAGTAATTGCCGGATTGTCCGCAAAATCGGTGGACGGTGCGAGCACTTTTTCCTACCCGCTTGTCTTTCTCCCATTTATCAGCTCAGCTTTTGTACCAACCAGATCAATGCCGGGGGTTGTTCGTGCCTTTGCTGAAAACCAGCCGGTAACATCCATCGTTGATTCGATTCGCTCCCTGCTGGCAGGACAGCCTGTGGGAAACGATATTTGGGCTGCACTTGCATGGTGTCTTGGTATTCTTATTGCTGCATGTATTTTTGCAATACTGGTTTATAATCGGAAAGCAGCTTAATGTCCGCAGGTATTAAAATAATTGTGATCAACAAAAAAACAGTAATCCCATATTAACATTTAAATATATTGATTCGGAAAAGTAAAAGTGCTAAGATTATAATAAATAATGAATCACTACTAAAATAATGTTTAATTCTGTATGGTCATTAAAATCTATTATATTATGGGTTATTGTCGACAGTAAGATTAATTCTTTATATAGTTATATGGTAATATATTTAGGAAATATGGTTGAGGATCCTTCTCTTTTAAAAAGGAGGTGAAAGGCCGCAGTTAATAGCAATATTATATGTATATATAATAGTTGTTTTATTTATTTGAATTTATCTTATAAGTATTATATGCCATATGTATGGGTAAAAATAATAGAGAATCTGTGTATATGGCGAACTTCAGAAAGAAGGGAGGGTAAAAAACCATAAAAAAGGTAGTTAATGCGATATTGAAAATTCCAAACCTCCGGGATTTAAGCATATAAACTTTAGTATAAGGTACCTCAATAAGAGTTTTGTGCACCATTGCTTAAAAGATTGAGAGATTACCTGAAAGGAAAATACAGTATTACAGACATATATCTGTTTTTAAAGATGCCTGAAGGTAAAGAACTAAAAGGTATTTTGACAATAGAATATCGTATTATCAGTCAATTTCAGGATCTTCAATGCAGACTGCGTAGGGACTTTCAATATATTGAAAAAGTATCTGTTTAGGTCGAAGAAATCTGTACCAGCAGTAGTGGGGCTGGACACCCCAAGATATACCGGTGAAACTCAAGGCTGAGTTTTATTGGGAATCCGAAGCTCTCCATTTAAATGGAGATATAGTTCACTTTCCATTATTCATATTTAAATATAAAACGGGTATCAGATATATGGATATCAAATGTTTGTTACCAAACTTAATAAATATCTATGAGGAGGAATTTTCGTGAAAATAAGAGAGAATTTAGAAAAAGCTACTAAACAAGCTATTGTAAACAAGATTGTCAGTTACCTTGATAGGGATCCAGAAAAAAACATAGATAAAATTTTTGATGCTATTAAAATGCTGACTAAAGATGAATCTGCATTAGCCCAAATTAAATTTGTTGAGGATTATTATCATAATGATAAATATAAGCATGAATATATTCAGGATATTTTAAAAAATACAGATACTAAATGCCTGAAAAAATTTTTCTCGTGTTTTTTTGCAAATGCAAATTGGTTTGCGGGACCCAAGAGGAAAAAATATCTAGATGAAGAGGATACTAAGATACCATTTGTTATGCTTTTAAGCCCATCCATGAGGTGCTCGCTTCATTGCAAAGGGTGTTACGCTTCAAGTTTTGACAAGAAGGATGACATCCCGCCGGAAGAGGTCGACAGGATTATAGGAGAAGCAAGAGATCTTGGAATTTATTATATTATTATTTTAGGTGGAGAACCTTTCTTTAATGATTATCTTCTGGACATTTATGAGAAGTATAATGATGTAATGTTTACGCCATTTACCAGCGGACTTTTTCTTGACGAAAAAATTGCAGACAGACTTAAGAAAAGCGGCAATGTAATACCTATGCTTTCAGTTGAAGGTTTTGAAAAGGATACTGATGAGCGTAGAGGGAAGGGCACGTATAAGAAGGTATTGAAAGCTATGGATATACTCCATGAGAGAGGAATACTGTTCGGGGTGTCCTCAGCTGTTACGAGGACTAATATAAATACAGTGCTCAGTGATGAATTTACGGATATGTTAATTAGGAAAGGTTCTAAAATGAGCTGGTACTTTTTATTTATGCCTGTAAATGGGGACGATGAAGACTTTGACATGATGCTTACAGGAGAACAGAGAGATTATCTTGGAAAGAGAAACAGGGAAATAAGGGCTAATAAACCGTATTTTACTATAGATTTCTTTAATGATGCCCCATATGTTGGAGGATGCATTGCAGGTAAATACTTTTTCCATGTTAATTCGAAAGAGGATGTTGAACCGTGCATATTCTCACATTTTTCAACTGTTAACTTAAAAGGCAGGCATCTGATAGATGCATTCAGGGATCCATTCTTTAAGAAATTAAGATCTATGCAGCCCTATAATAAAAACATGTTGAGGCCATGCAGCATGATAGACAATACCAATGTTATAATAAATGTATGCAAGAAAGTAGGGGCTAAACCGGATGATACTGGAGCGGAAAAAATGCTTCATGACCCTAAATTTCATGAAAAGATAACTAAGTCATCTAAAGAATTTGCGCCATATGCTGAAAAAACCTGGAAGGAATTTTTTAAGGAAAGCGGCAATGACAAGTTCGCCAAAGGATAAAATGTAAAGAGAAAAGATGAAAAAACCAGCCTTTTAATAAGGTTGGTTTTTTTGTTATTGACCGAATCGGTTAATTGTGTTATTCTATTGCTGACCGGTTCGGTCAACAATATTTATAAGGTGGGTCAATTGATGAATTTTTCAGCTTTACATTTAGAAAAGCAGGATGTGATTGTCAATGCTGCTCTTACATGTTTTGGCGCTAACGGTTACAAAAAAGCCTCCATCAGTGATGTCGCTGACGCGGCTGGAGTTTCGAAAGCGCTGGTATTTCATTACTTTGGCACAAAAAAGGCTTTATATTTATACTTAATTGATTTGTGCACCCATACTATTATGGATGAAATTGATAGAAAGTTTGACAATACCGTTACTGATTTTTTCGATAGAATCAAGCTTACATCCAGTATCGAAATTTCGGTTATGAAGAAACACCCTGCCATCTTTTCCTTTTTAAACAGTGTGTATTTTGAAAATGATGATGAAGTCAAAACAGAGGTAAAAGATGCTCTTGCAAATGATGAAAGTGAGAATTTTAGAAATAAAATTGTTTTTGAGGGCATTGACACTTCAAAATTCAAAGACGACATCGATCCGAAGCTGATCATGAAAATACTTGATTTGATTACTGATGGATATTTGAGTAAGATACCTAAAATGGGAATTGATCTTGATACCCTATGTGAAGAATTTGATGAATATATAAATCTGTTTAAAAGGAATTTTTATAAGGAAAAATACCTGTAGTCGTATATCCGATTTACTCAATATACATAAAATGGAAGGAAGAATATGTATGGATTTATATGTAATTGATTTTCAAAAACCGGAGAAGAGCTGTTTGATTTTGTTATAGAGGATCTCAAGCTGTTAAAGAAGGCTATGTGTAATTCACAGGGCATGGCAGCAATTTATGTGGGGGTATATGTACTGAATTGGATTAACAGGAAAATGAAAAAGTGGTTGGGTGAAAAAAATACAGCAGACTCACTTTCAAAATCGATGGCCAACAATGTTACATCTGAAATGGGGCTGGCACTGCTGGATGTGGCAGATGTCGTCCGGCAATATCCGGCAGTGATGGAGTATTTTAAGCACACCGATAATGACACTTTTTTTGAGGATTTGAGAGGGCTGGAAGGCGGGAATGTTGTCAGCAAATCCATGCGGATGTATCTTGAAAAATACGGTATGCGCTGTTCTGGTGAAATCGACATCACCAGAACCCGCTTCAGTGAACAGCCCACAACTCTTATCCCAATGATTTTCAGCAATATCAAAAATTTTGAGCAGGATGCCCATAATACTAGATTGAAACAAGGTTTGTTGGAAGTGAGGCAAAAAAAGCAGGATCTCTTAAAACGTTTAAAACAGCTGCCTGGTGGAAGACAAAAGGCTAAAAAAACGGAGAGGATGATTGACCGCCTGCGCAATTTTACCAGCTATCTGGAATATCTGAAATATATTATGGTTGAACATTACTGGATTATCAAGCAGGCACTGATGGAAGAAGGTGATATTTTGGTGACTGCATTTACTGACCCCAGCTGGACACCTATTTTTATATCTATAAAGGGTCTAGTGACGGAAGTAGGCGGAATGATGACTCACGGTTCTGTAGTTGCCGGAGAGTATGGACTGCCTGCGGTTGTGGGTGTGGAAAATGCCACCAGAATAATTAAAGACGGACAGAGAATTAGGGTGAACGGAACGGAAGGATACGTGGAGATTCTATAAAATATCTTTTCCTGATATATAGCCCGCTTTTTCAACTGCCTCAATAAGTAATTCTATAGCTTCTTCGCTTGAGTTCGAATGAGTTGCAAGTTCTCTTTATCTCCCACTTTGAGAAGCTTGGGAGTATTAGCAATGGTAGCCTTCGGATAAAGCAAAAAATGAAAATATATTATGGTGAAATATTAGATTTAAAAGTAAAATTATAAGTATATCAATAGGAGAGGAGCATGTAATATGCTAAAAATAACAATACCGGGACAAAACGAGCTTTCTGTTAAAAATGCTGTTTTTGATTTTAATGGTACTCTTGCCACAGATGGAAAATTAAAATCATCTGTGAGAGAAATGTTAGTTGAAATCGAGAAATTTTTGGATATTTATATCTTATCCTCGGATACATATGGTTCAGTGCAGAATGAATGCAGGAATGTCGGTGCCAAAGTTCAAGTTTTAAAAGGCAGCGGCGGTATGAAAAAGAAAGAATTTGTGCGGCTGCTTGGTGCTGATGATACAATATGCATAGGTAATGGGAAAAATGATATTGGAATGTTTGAAATTTGTGCCCTGTCTATACTTGTAGTTGGTGAAGAAGGCTGTTCTGTTAAAACGTTATTAAAATCCGACATTGTTGTAAAAAACAGTGAGGATGCGTTAATGCTGCTGATGAATCCGAAAAGAATCACTGCTACCCTCAGAGAATAAAACTGACGGCATATTGATATTGAAATCTTGGACGGTATAATTTATAATATAATTTAAGTAAAGTAAATGAAGTTTTCCATGGCAAGAGCCTAAATGCTAAAAAACTGATGACTTCTATAAAATGAAGCTGTCAGCTTTTTTATATTCTTTTTTGAAAGGTGGAGTTGCAAAATGACCTTCACAAGTATTTTATTTCAGAAAAATGATGCAGCTGTTAATATGGAATCTCAGGAAGCTCCATCATATTTTAAAGATCTGAATCTTGATCAAATTATAGATACAATCACGTCTGGAATGCAGAAGTATAATATAAAATCATTTTTCCTTCAACCTCTGCGCAGTGAAGATACAATCAGTTATCACCAGGAAGTTATGCAAGATCTTGAAAATGAGACGCTGTTTAAAAAAATCAGAACATTTTCGGAGTATATTTATGATATTGCAATTGAAATGCAAAAAATCTGATAATTTTACAACTTTACAATCTGAAACGGAAGTGTTGAAAGCTGAATTGGCAACCGTCCATTATTGTATGCTAATTAAAGGTACAACTATCAAAGTCCAAAAATATGATGATGAACTGGCTCTTACCCCCAAAATTGAAAAAGTTTTTCAAAGATTTGCCTGCGGTGCTGCAAAATTTTATACCAAGGATGCTTCTGACAAATCTTATTCCGAGCATGTCGAGGCAGGTGTGTTGAATTTGGTAGCAAAGTTATATCCAAATATTTTCTTAGATTTAAGTAACTACTGCATAAAAAATATGAATTTTGTCAATCAAAAGATTTTTGTATTTTCCAGAGAAATTCAGTTTTATATTGCTTATTTGGAGTATATAAAGCATTTTAAAAGAGCAGAGCTTTCTTTCTGCTATCCGCATATGAGCTTGCGATGTAAAGAAGTTAATAGCATTAAAAGTTTTGATCTGGCTCTTGCTGATAAACTTATTGCACATAATCAGCCTGTTATCTGCAATGATTTTTATCTTAAAGATAGGGAACGTGTCATTGTGGTTTCAGGACCGAATCAAGGTGGAAAAACTACTTTTGCCCGTACTTTTGGCCAATTGCATTATTTTGGGAGTCTTGGCTGTCCTGTACCGGGTAAAGAGGCACAGCTTTTCCTGTTTGATAATATATATACGCATTTTGAAAGAGAAGAAAATATTCAAAATCTAAGCGGTAAACTGCAGGATGATCTCATACGGATGCATGATATTTTGGAACATGCGACAAAGGATAGTATTATCATTATAAACGAAATACTTTCCTCGACAACTCTGAAAGATGCAGTTGCTATTGGTGAAAAAATAATGGACAGCATTCTTCAGTTGGACTCTCTGTGCATATGGGTGACATTTCTAGATGAACTTGCTTCTTACAATAAAAAAATTGTAAGTATGATAAGTACGGTATTGCCTGAAGATCCGGCACGCCGAACCTATAAGATTGTCAGAGGCCCTGCAGATGGACTTGCGTATGCTATAATATAGCACAAAAATATCGACTTACCTATGATCTTTTAAAGGAGAGGGTAAAATCATGAAAGTACATTTGATGTATCAGGATCGTGACTTTGACTGCAAACAAAAATTAACGCCGCAGGATAAAATACTTGCACGGGATTTGGAACTTGATACCTTATTCAGTGTAATGGCTGGCGATGATGATCTAATATTGGATGTTGTAAAAAAAAGCTGTATTTATAAGCCTCAAAAATAAGGATGAAATTCTGTATCGTCAGGCTATTTTAAAAGATTGTATAAAAAATGCTGATGTTGTAAGGGAGTTTTTTAATATTGCAGTAGAGAGCGTTAAAAAGAAAAAGGAGTTTTGGTGGGAGACGTTCGGCTCATATACTCCTTCTTTAAACAGCTCCGTAAGTCTATTGCAGATGTTTTTTAAAATGTTAAAAAGGCTTCGTATTGTTATAGATGGCAATGCTTGTAAATTTGAGTCAAAGGGGTTTCTAGTTTTTTTTACAATGATACAGGAGGAACTGGATGACGAGTACTTTTATACGACAAAAACCTGCTTAAATGAATTGAAATTTAAAAATGGCATCCTAATTAGTGCCGAACTCGGGGAATACAATCAGGGGATACACTACGTGCTTTGCAAACAAAACAGAAAGCGCCAGTGGTGGAAATGGCATTTTGCACCAAGCATGACTATTGATCTTCGTGATGAGAGCGGCTGTGTTGATTTATCGAGAAGAAAAAATCTGGCAATTGGAATAATAGTAATAGCAAATATACTTTCACAATCTTGTGAGAATATTCTCAGCTTTTTTGTAACTCTGCAGTCAGAACTTGCCTTTTATGTAGGGTGCCTGAATTTATATGACAGCCTTTCTGAAAAGGGAGAACCTGTTTCTTTTCCTATACTCTATGGTTTGGGTCGCCGCAAGTATTCCGTCAATGGACTTTATGATGTCAGTCTTGCTCTAATTTTAGGGGAAAAAGTCATTGGTAATAATGTAAATGCAGAGTATAAAGATTTAATTATTGTTACAGGTGCCAATCAGGGAGGAAAATCTACCTTTTTACGAAGTGTTGGTCAGGCACAGCTCATGATGCAATGTGGTTTGTTTGTGGCAGCTAAATCCTTTAGCGCCGATATATGTGATGGCATTTTTACCGATTATAAAAAAGAAGAAGATGTCACTATGAAGAGTGGTAAGCTGGATGAAGAACTTTCAAGAATGAATGATATCGTAAGATTCATCCGGCCGAATTCTATGATTTTATTTAATGAATCATTTTCTGCTACCAATGAAAGGGAGGGATCGGAAATAGGCCGGCAGATTGTCAGCGCCCTTCTGGAAAAAAAGATCAAAGTGTTTTTTGTAAGCCATCTATATGATTTCTCACACAGCTTTTATGAGAAAAAAATGGATAATGCTATTTTTCTGCGTGCTGAGAGACAGGCAAATGGTCATCGAACTTTTCAGTTGAGCGAAGGTGAGCCGTTGCCGACAAGTTTTGGTGAAGATCTGTATAATAAAATATTTGCGCCTTAACAGTTTATATCCTAAATTGAATATTTTACAATGACTCTAACAAGTGTTACACTAAATACTAAAATATTGTAATAGAATATCAAAGTGATGAAGCTCGCTTTAATTGCTTAAAAAAAGCTGATGGGTAGATCCATCGGCTTTTTTGATGGCTTGTAAAAGATGGCAATCTGAGACAGAGGGAGGGAAATTTTAATGGCTTGAAGTAAAGATACGGCTGGTATCGAAAATTCATATAAGGGAAGTGGATTAAGTAATTCCGATGTTCAAGCAAAGCGAAAGCAATACGGCTATAATGAAATTCCGGAAAAACGTGCAAAGAATGCTATCGGTTATCTGCATCAGCAGCTGCAGATCAATGTTCGAACCTTGAGAAATGGAATGTGGAAGATACTGCCATCCATGGAGCTTGTTCCAGGAGATATTGTACATGTCAGAATTGGAGATATTGTACCGGCGGATATGGAAATTGTAAGTGGTACTGTGAGCACTGATGAGTCTGCACTGACTGGAGAATCGATTGATGTAACCAAACAGGCTGGTGAAACGATTTTTTCTGCTTCCACCATCAGTCATGGTGAGGCAATTGCAAGTGTAACTGCAATTGGAACGAAGAGTTCCTATGGTAAAACTGCAGAACTGGTTCGGACTGCTGAAGCTCTAGGACGGCTTCAGGTACTGCTGTTTAACATTGTCCGATATCTTGCATATCTGGATATTGTCCTTGCCGTTATCCTTGTGATAACTGCATTGATTCATGGAACTTCTTGGCAAGAGCTGCTGCCGTTTCTGGTGATTTTGTTTATTGCTACTATCCCAATTTCGATGCCTGCCAGCTTTACTGTGGCAAATTCACTGGAAGAGCAGAATTTGGCTAAAGAGCATGTACTGATAACAGGATTGACTGGAATTCAGGAAGCTGCTAGTGTAAATGTACTACTCGTGGATAAAACAGGGACATTGACAAATAATCGCCCTGAAATTGATAAGCTGGTTTCGTTTGGACAAATGAAAGATGATGAGTTGCTGGAACTGGCAGCTGCCGCAAGCGATGATACGTCAAATGATTCCATAAGTACTGCAGTACTCGGGGTTTTGAGAAGACAAAATTTGTCTGTTCCGAAAAGAACGTCCTTTATTGCGTTCGACCCGGTCCAGAAAATATCAAGGGCTCAGATTGACGATGATGGAAGTCAATTGGATGTGGCTCTTGAATCACCTGAGGTTATTACTAAAATTGCAGCAGTGCCGGATCAGTTTATGGAACAAGTTGAATTGTTGAGTTCAAAAGGTTCCAGGGTTCTAGCAGTTGCTTCCGGAGAGAGTGGAAAACTGGTCTGCCACGGTCTTATTGCCTTAGCTGATTCACTGAGGGATGATGCTAAAGAATCAATTGCAAAAATCAAAGGTTTAGGTATACGCATTATCATGATAACGGGTGACACCATAGGAACTGCCAAGGCGGTTGCCGAGCAGGTGGTAATTGGCAGCCGAATTGGAACATTGGAGGATGCCTTGTCAAATCCCCTGGATTTCGATGGATTTGCCAATGTATATCCGGAGGACAAGTACAAGATCGTTCAAGCCATGCAAAAATTGGGAATGGTTGTTGGAATGACCGGCGATGGAATTAACGATGCTCCGGCTCTGAAACAGGCAGATGTTGGCATCGCAGTGAGCACAGCAACAGACGTGGCAAAATCGTCGGCCAAAGTTGTTTTAACCGAGCCGCATTTGTCTGATATTGCCAGGGTAATTGACGGAGGACACCGTGTTTATCGGCGAATGATGACATGGACTATTACAAAGTTGGCTCGTACAGCTGAGTTGGTTGCACTTCTGACCTTTGGATTTATCTTTACTGGATTTTTCCCGGTTTCGTTGAGCCTGATTGTGTTTATTATCGTGATGAACGATATGGTTACTCTGACGTTGGGTACTGACAAAGCATGGCCGACTGCAGTTCCCGAAACGTGGAATATGCCTCGGTTGGCCAAGATATCTGCTATTTTTACAATAGGCTGGCTGGCTCTTGGATTGGGGATTCTCTGGTTTTACTTCAAATTCCAGAATTTAAATGCAGCACAAATCAGCTCTCTAATGTTCCTGTCTATCTATCATAATATTGTTCGTCATCACGATTTTTGCCATGCTGATTTTAGATGCCCTAAAAATATGGTACTATAAAGTGACGGGCATTTTGGGAACTGAACGTCATTCATAAGCGAATTGTTGCAATTGAAAAGTAATTTGTAAGCAAGGACGTAGAAAATATGGAATAACAAATATTTTTTACTTTACACATATCTTAAATTATGATAATATATTATCATAATTTAAGATTTAGGTAATGAAGTTTGCCTTTAAATATCTTTGTGATTAATGACTTCTGCTTATTGTAGGTGGAAGTTTTTTTATGCTTATTTTTAGGTAAAAGACGATGGAGTTCGTCTCAAATGCACATTTATGCTAATGACTCCTATAATTTACAGGTACTAAATTACTATTTTAAATATATTTATAGGAGGATTAGAAAAATGTGGCTTCTATTTTCAAAATGGATTGTACTATCTATAATTGCAGGTATCATAGCATATTACTCCGGTATTTCAATATCTCTAGTTGAGATATTGGTGGGTATTGCAGCAGGCAACGTTATGAATTTAACTACGAACCAATGGATTGATTTTCTTGCAGGTGCAGGGAGTATTATTCTCACGTTTCAAGCTGGAGCAGAAATAGATCATGATATATTAAAATCAAATTTGAAGCAGAGTTTATTTATAGGAATATTGTCTTTTGCGGCACCTTTTGTATTATGCTTTTTAGGGTCTTATTATATTTTGGGATGGACTTTGAATTCTTCGGAAATTTGTGGAATAGCGCTTTCAACTACTTCAGTTGCTGTAGTTTATTCAGTAATGCTTGAGACGGGTCTGGACAAAAAAGAATTGGGACAAAAAATTTTAGCTGCTTGCTTTGTTACAGATTTGGGTACTGTTTTGGCTCTTGGACTTATATTTGCCAACTTTAACAAATGGCTTCTCTTTTTTATAGTACTGATGATTGCAATTACACCTTTCTTAGATAAAATCACCACTAAATTCAATGATAAGTTTGGCGGTAAAACATATCAGCTGGAAGTAAAATATATATTCCTGATTTTATTTTTGTGTGGTGGTATAGCTACAATGGCCAATGTAGAGGCGGTACTGCCTGCATATATAATAGGTCTGGCGCTTTCCCCGTTTTTCAAGAAACAGAAATATTTGAATGATAAACTTATGGCAATAACTTTTAGCTTGTTTATACCTTTTTATTTTTTGAAAGCCGGAAGCAATGTTTCATATCATGTTATAAATTATGCATGGATAGTACTTGCCTTTCTGGCAGTGAAAATCATTACCAAATATGTAGGTATAAGACCTCTTACCGTATTGTATGGATATAAAAGAAAAGATGGAATATATACTACTTTGCTTATGGCAACAGGATTGACTTTTGGATCAATATCTGCCCTGTTTGGTCTTAATCATGGTTTTATAAATACAATACAATATTCTATTATAGTGACAACGGTAATTTTAAGTGCTGTTGTACCAACCTTGATAGCCCAAAAATTTTTTAATCCTCTAATCAGTGAAGATATGATGGATGCGGGGAATCAAAAAACAAAAAATGAGGAGGTTGAATAAATATATAAGGATATATGGAAAGTGAAGAAAATTAAACTGATTTTAAATAAATTAAGGGACAGAAAACAGTGTTAATATATTTAAATATTAATGCTGTTTTTATTTTACACCTTAAGACAGAAACTGTTGTTTAAAAAGGTGTTTTTTTGCTCTGTAATTAATTTTCGTGTAAAATGGCAAATTATATTTATATAAGCATTATATTATTGCCTATGATCTTAACACAAACTTTATACTCGTGATGATAACATTGAAAATATGAATTGGAGGAGGAATGGAATGTGCTGGATTTTTTATTTATTGCCGTGATTTTGGCAGTATTTTTATCATTGAGATATTTTGTGAACTGGTGCGAAAAGCAAATCAGTAAAAAATAATTTTGAGTGGAGGACTGCTTATGATTTTATTGGGTATTTTGATTATTTTATTGTTTATATATTTATTTTACGCTTTGTTCAATCCTGAAAAATTTTAATTTAAGGGAGGTTCTAAATAATTATGGGAATACTGGAAATTGTGATTGTACTTGCTATTTTTGTATTATTGTGTATTCCAGCAGGAAAATATGTTTATAAAGTGGCAGAACATAAAAAGACTTTTTTAGATCCTGTATTTGATAGAGTTGATAATTTTATTTACAGGATTGTAGGGATAACAAAGGAGGAAATGAGCTGGAAGCAGTATATACTTGCTCTGCTTATGTGCAATGTTGTTCCCGCTGTAATAGCTTATATAATTTTGAGACTGCAGTTTATTCATGTATTGAATCCCAATCATATAAATGGCATGGAGCCCGGACTTACTTTCAATACTGTAATAAGTTTTTTAACCAATACAAACCTTCAGGATTATAGTGGAGAGTCGGGTCTTTCCTATTTCAGCCAGATGGTTGTTATTACATTTTTCATGTTTATCTCTGCGGCTACAGGGTTCTCTGCAGCACTGGCGTTTGTACGTGGGATCACAGGAAAGAAGAAAACACCCGGAAATTTTTATGTGGATTTTGTGAGAATTATAACCAGAATACTTCTGCCTGTGTGTATTGTAGTGTCTATATTTTATATTCAGCAGGGTGTTCCTCAGACATTTTCACCTACCAAAACTGTGACTACTATTGAAGGCAAGCTGCAGGATATTTCCATGGGCCCTGTAGCAAGTCTGGAATCTATAAAACTCTTTGGAACCAATGGAGGTGGATTTTTTGGAGCCAACTCAGCTCATCCTTTTGAAAATCCCACGCCGCTTACCAATATTGTACAGATGCTTTCAATGCTGCTTTTCCCTGGAGCAATTGTCGTATACTTTGGATACATGGTTAAAAAGAAAAAACAGGCCATCTCCATATTTTCAGCTATGGGAATACTGCTTGTTGCCGGCATAGCAGTGTGTTATGCATGTGAAAAGGCAGGTAATCCGACTCTTTCACAAATCGGACTCAATCAGCTTATGGGAAACATGGAAGGCAAGGAAGTTAGATTCGGCATACCAATGTCGTCGCTTTTTACTACAATCACCACGGCGGCAACAACTGGAGCTGTAAACAACATGCACGATTCCCTGACGCCGTTAGGTGGCCTGATGCCACTTTTAAATATGATGTTGAATGTGGTGTTCGGAGGAGATGGTGTAGGTTTCATGAATATGATTATGTATGCTATACTCGCTGTTTTTCTCTGCGGGCTTATGGTTGGAAGAACTCCGGAATATCTGTCAAAGAAAATTGAAGGCAGGGAGATTAAATTAGTTGCACTTGCCATAATCATACATCCATTTTTGATACTGATGTTTTCAGCTTTGGCGCTGGTATTGCCGCAGGGTGTAGCGGGCATATCAAATCCGGGATTTCACGGACTTACACAGATAGTGTACCAATTTGCAAGTTCTGCAGCCAATAATGGCTCCGGATTTGAAGGACTTGCGGACAACACTCTGTTCTGGAATACCACGACAGGTATAGTAATGCTGTTTGGGAGATATCTTTCAATGATAATTTTGCTTGCAGTAGCAGGGTCTTTAGCTGCGAAAAAATCAGTACCTGTTAGTGAGGGGACATTCAGGACGGATAATGCAGTATTTACTTTTACATTGATATTTATTGTCTTGATAATCGGTGCACTTACATTTTTCCCGGCATTGTCACTGGGACCTATTGCAGAACAGCTCACGCTGTAGATATCGGAAGGAGTGATTTGATTATGAAAAATAGTAAATCCAAGTTCGTTACCAAAACCATATTAAAAGATTCCATTGTTGAATCTTTTAAAAAATTGAACCCGAAGTATATGTTCAAAAACCCTGTTATGTTCGTAGTTGAGATTGGTTTTTTCGTATCTTTGATAAGTACAATTTTTCCAAGTATATTTGGAGATAAAGGAAGTAACTTGAGAATTTATGATTTTATAGTAGCTGTGATTTTGCTTATAACTCTTTTGTTTGCAAATTTTGCTGAATCCATAGCTGAAGGTAGAGGGAAGGCGCAGGCTGAAACCTTGAAGAAAACCCGCAGGGATACAAAAGCGAAGCTTTTGGATTCTAATGGAAATACAAAAATAATAAATGCAGGAGAACTTAAAAAAGGTGACAGGGTTTTGGTGGAAAAGGGAGATATAATACCCAATGACGGAGAAGTTGTAGATGGAATAGCTTCTGTTGATGAATCTGCAATTACCGGTGAATCAGCCCCTATTGTAAAAGAAGCCGGAGGAGATTTTGCATCGGTAACAGGAGGTACTAAAATTGTAAGCGACTGGTTAAAAGTAAGGATAACAGCAGTTCCGGGAGAGTCATTTCTTGATAAAATGATAGGCCTTGTAGAAGGAGCTTCAAGGCAGAAGACACCGAATGAAATTGCCCTTAATACTGTTCTTGTAAGCCTTACACTTATTTTTCTCATAGTTCTTGTGGCACTTTATCCTATGGCATCTTATACGGGGGCAAGTATCTCGATATCCACACTTGTGGCACTGCTTGTTTGTCTTATACCTACTACGATTGGAGGACTTTTATCTGCCATTGGGATAGCTGGTATGGATAGGGTTACCAGGTTCAATGTGATAGCAATGTCGGGAAAAGCGGTTGAATCCTGCGGAGATGTGGATACCATGATACTGGATAAAACCGGGACCATAACATTTGGAAACAGGTTGGCTGCGGAATTTGTGCCGGTGAAGGGCGCGGATAAAAGGGAGCTTATAGATTACTCCGTTGTATGTTCTTTGAAAGACGATACTCCGGAGGGAAAATCCACAGTGGAACTTGGGTATAAACTGGGTTCCGGAGTGGAAAAAAATAAGTACGATGATGTGCATTTTGAAGAATTTACGGCTCAGACAAGGATGAGTGGAGTTGATTTGAGTAACGGTACTTCTGTAAGGAAAGGTGCCTACGATGCCATAGTGGAGAGAGTGAAGAAATTAAATGGAAATATACCGCCTGATTTGGAACAGATAGTAAATAAAGTGGCAAGTATGGGAGGTACGCCTCTTGTGTTGTGTGTGGGCAATAGGATATACGGAGTCATTTACCTTAAAGACACGGTTAAGCCGGGACTTGTCGATAGATTTAGAAGACTGCGTGAAATTGGAATCAAGACCATAATGTGTACGGGAGATAATCCGCTTACTGCAGCAACTATTGCCAAAGAAGCCGGGGTAGATGGATTTATTGCCGAGTGTAAACCTGAAGATAAGATAGATGCGATAGAAAAAGAACAGTCGGAGGGAAGGATTGTAGCCATGACAGGTGATGGGACAAATGATGCACCTGCACTGGCGCAGGCTGATGTGGGGCTCGCAATGAACAGCGGAACTACTGCTGCAAAAGAAGCTGCAAATATGGTTGATTTGGATTCTGATCCCACAAAAATACTTGAAGTGGTTGAAATAGGGAAACAGCTTTTAATAACTAGGGGAGCACTGACTACTTTTAGTATTGCCAATGATGTAGCTAAGTATTTTGCCATAATACCTGCCATATTTATGGCTGCTATACCCAAAATGCAGGTTATGAATATTATGAGGCTGTCAACACCTTATAGTGCAATATTGTCGGCACTGATATTCAATGCAATAATAATCCCTCTGCTTATACCTGTTGCCATGAAAGGTGTGAAATATAAGCCAATGAAGTCAGAGACCCTGTTTTTGAGGAATATGTTTATTTTTGGACTCGGTGGGATAATTGCGCCTTTTGTAGGTATAAAAATTATTGATATGCTCATAACTCCATTAGTTAGAATTCTCAGTTTAAATTAGATTTTATGAAAGGATGGTTTAAAATGAAAAGTTTTCAAAAAGCCCTTCGGATAACCATTGTGATGATGATAATTTGTGGAATTGTCTATCCCCTTTTTATAACGGCAGTGGGTCAGATCTTCTTTCACAGGCAGGCAAATGGCAGCATTGTAACTTTAAATGGCAGAGAAGCTGGTTCAGAACTTATAGGCCAAAATTTTACCGACCCCAGATTCTTTAAGGGCAGAGTTTCATATGTAAATTACAATACCTATACGGAAAAAGATAAAATACCGGGTAAAAATGGAAAAACAGCATATTCTGGAGTATCATCTGGATCTCAGAATCTGGCACCTTCCAACAAGGCACTGAAGGAAAGAGTTCAAAAAGATATAAATGATTTTTTGAAATCACATCCTGGAGTGAGAAGAGAAGATATACCTACAGATCTTCTTACAAGCTCAGGTTCCGGGCTTGATCCGGACATAAGTCCTCAAGCTGCTGAGGTACAGATACCTGCGGTATCAAAAGCAACCGGTATAGATCAAAACAGGTTACGACAAATAGTTAAAAAGTACACTAAAGGTGATACTTCCGTAAGCTTAGGTGAGCCCAGGGTAAATGTACTTAAAGTAAATCTTGAGATAACTTCAATTCTAAACAAATAAAGACTATGTTTAATAGATTGTGGAAAAGATGGGTGATGGTTATCATGAAGAAAACAGTCATCGTGCTGCTATTTATAGTTGCGGCTGGCTGTATATTGATTTTTTCTAATAGAGGGTATTATGAAAATAACTACACTGGAAAATATGAATGTCCTAAAAATAATGTGCTGCTTATATTGTCTGGAAATAATAATTGTACCTTGATAAACACTTTATCCAGAGGTGCGGTATATATTGAAGGGAAATACACCGTAGATAATAATAATATCAGATTAACTCTAAATGAAGGCAGTTCGGGTTCATATAGAAAAATGTATTTTAAAGGTAAGATTAAAGGACACAGTATTGAACTGTATAATTTTTATGGTGACGGCAATGCTGTATTTTATCTCAAAAATAAGGTTGTATTATTCAAGTAAAACGCTAGTGGTATAATTGGATGTACGGGTAAGGATTAATTTTTAGATAATAGGAGTTGTTTTTTATGAATCAATATAAAGGTCCAGATCCTGACTATCTTTTAAAAGAAGTTCAAAAAGATCAAATTGAAAATAAACGTGGAAATTTAAAAATATTTTTTGGCTATGCCGCAGGAGTTGGAAAAACTTATTCCATGCTCAGGGAGGCACAGGAATTAAAGCAGCTTAAAAAAGATGTGGTAATAGGATATATAGAATCTCATGGGAGAAAAGAAACCATGAATTTGACGGAGGGGATTGAAAGTATAGCTCCCAGTATAATTGACTATAGAGGCATAGTTTTGAGGGAGCTGGATCTTGACAGGGTTCTTTTAAGAAAACCTGATATAGTACTTGTGGATGAACTGGCACATACCAATGCAAAGGGCAAGAGGAACAGGAAAAGGTGGCAGGATGTATATGAGCTTCTTGATGCGGGAATTGACGTATATACCACATTGAACGTGCAGCATATTGAAAGCTTGAATGATGTAGTGGAGAGTATAACACATGTGACCGAGAGGGAAACTGTTCCGGACAAGGTATTTGACAATGCAGATAAAGTGGAAATAATAGACATAGAACCAGATGAACTTTTAAAGCGGTTCAGAGATGGGAAAATATATGCCAGGGAACAGGTGAGAAGGGCCTTCGACAATTTCTTTACTAAAAATAATCTGTATGCCCTGAGGGAAATTGCACTTAGAAAGACTGCCGACAGGGTAAATTACGAGGTGGAAATCGACAGACTTTCAAGAGGCCAGGTTACTGTGGTGCCAACGTCAGATCAGATAATGGCATGTATAAGTTCTTCACCTTCTTCTGCGAGGGTTATACGTACTGCTGCCAGGATGGCGGAAGTCTACCATTCAAAATGGATAGTACTCTATGTAAAAACTCCCCAAAATCGAAAAAATGATAAAAATGATGTAAAAAGGTTGAATTCCTATTTTAATTTAGCAGAACAATTAGGTGGAGAGGTAGCTACAATATATGGAGATGATGTTTCCGACCAGATAATAGAATATGCCAAATTCAGGAATATAACCAAGATAATAATAGGAAAGAATAATAAAAATACCAGCAGGCTGTTCCATTTTTATGCAAAGGATGTAGTTGATAAACTTATGGATTCAAATTCCTATATTGATGTCTATGTTATACCCAATGCTCTGTATGAGGAAAAGAAAAAGAAAACTTTTTTAAAATTAAATTTCAGAGTTAATCTGTCACTGGGAGAAATTCTAAGAGCTTCCTTGATTATGGTGATTATGACTTTTATTGCCCTGTTTTGTGAATACATTGGATTTTCCGAATCCAATGTATTTATGATTTTGATTTTGGGTGTTATAATTATCTATATCAAAACTAAGGGGTATTTTCTGGGGATAATATCTTCATTGGCGGGAGTTGCCATATTCAATTATCTCTTTATAAAACCGAAGTATTCATTCCAATTTTATGATAGAAACTATCTGGTTACTTTTGTTATGATGCTTATCATGGCATTTACCATTGGCAATCTTACCAACAGAATTCAAAAAAATGCCCGTGATTCGAATGTCAGGGAAAAAAGAACTCAGACGCTCTACAGAATTAGCAGCAAGCTGCTTAGTGCAGTTGGAAATTCAGATGTGGTTTCTATAGGGATAAAGTATATTTCAAGGCTTATTGACAGGACTGTCATATGCTATCTGTCTAAAGATGAAAAATTATCCACCCCTTTTGTCTATAAGAATGATAATGGAAAATATAAATTTCCTTTTCCAGATAAAAATGAAAATGCTGCAGCTTATTGGAGCTTTTTAAAGGGAAGGGAATCTGGTGCAGGTACGGATACATTCTATGGGGCAAAGGGATATTATATACCTATAAAAATTGATAAAAAAATATTGGGAGTCATAGGAGTATCCTGCTCTGAAGGATTTCTCGAACCGGATCAAAAATTCATAATTGAAACTGTTATGAGTCAAATGGCCATTGCACTTGACAGGGAGATCCTTGTAAGTCAGCAGGAAGCCTCGAAGACAGCTATCGACAGGGAGAGATTGAGGAGCAGTCTTTTGAGATCCATCTCCCATGATCTTAGAAGTCCTCTGGCCGGAATTAAAGGTACTATAAGTACGATTTTAGAAGATGGTGAATCCATACCTGAAAATGTCAAACAGAGCCTCTTGAAGGGAGTTTACGATGATACAGAATGGCTTATAAGGCTGGTGGAAAATTTGCTCAGCATGACTAGATTTGATGAGGGCAATGTGAGAATAGACAAAAATATGGAACTGGTGGAGGAAGTTCTTACGGAATCAGCCCAGAGAAGTTCCAAGTATTTTAGAGATCATGAAATAAAAATAGATGCCCCTGAGGAAATGATAATGGCTCCTATGGATGGAAGTTTAATTGAACAGGTACTTATAAATTTGATAGACAATGCTGCAAAATTTTCCCCAAAGGGATCTCTTATACAGGTTAAAGCTTATGGAAAGGACAATGATGTATTTTTTGAAGTTATTGATGATGGCATAGGTATAGATGATAAGATATTACCTTATATATTTGACAGGTTCTTTACGAATGGGAGCAAAATATCTGATTCCAGGAGAGGAGTAGGTTTAGGGCTTGCGATATGTAAATCCATTGTGGAAGCCCACGGCGGGAAAATTGCTGCCTTCAACAGGAAGAATGGAGGCAGTATCTTTAGGTTCAATATTCCCGGCAAAAAGGTAATAGATTAAAGGAAGGAGAATGACAGTTGGATAGTAGACCATATATTTTAGTAGTTGAAGATGATAAGATCATAAGGAGATTTATAACTGCGGCACTGTCAGCTCAAAATTATAAGTATATTGAAACAGATAAGGGAAATGAAGCCATTGCACTTTCTATGTCAAATAACCCTGATCTTATAATACTTGATCTGGGTCTTCCTGATATTGACGGAGTTGAGGTTATATCTAAAATAAGAGAGTGGTCTAAAATCCCCATTATAATTGTTTCTGCCAGGGGGAATGAAAGGCAGAAAGTTGAAGCCCTGGATAAAGGGGCAGATGATTATCTGACTAAACCTTTTGGAATAGGGGAACTGCTTGCTAGAATTCGTGTTTCATTGAGGCACAGCAATATGAACAGTTCCCATGAGAAAAAGATAAAACAATTTAGAGTCAAGGATCTGTTTATTGATTTTGAAAAGAGGAAAGTGGTTGTAGATGGGGAAAATATACATTTAACTCCTACGGAATTCAAGATCATGGAGCTCTTATGCAGATATTCAGGCAAGGTGCTGACTCATAATTTTATTATAAATGAGATCTGGGGTTCCGTTGTGGGAAATGAAACACAATCTTTAAGGGTGTTCATGGCGAATTTAAGAAGAAAATTGGAAAAAGATCCCACACGGCCTGAATATATATATACGGAAGTTGGAGTAGGTTATAGACTCGTTGATCAGTAAAAATGTAAATTTTAAAACAAAAAATAACAATTAAATAACAAAATCCCGCTATAAATTTTTATTAGAAAGTAATATAATTTAAAAAGAGAAGCTAATATTAAATAGGGGGTTTTCTTATGTTAAACGGAAAAAAGATTCGTGATATAAGAGTAAGTTTGGGATATACCACTTTGGATGTTCAAAATCTTACTAAAGATACCAAGTTTGAAACTTCAATTTCAAAATCTTATTTGGAGGAACTGGAGAGAGGAGATAAGAAAAATCCAAGCCTTGACAAAGTTTTGGTAATATCGAAGGTACTTGGCTGTAAAATCGATGATTTAATATTAAGTGCATGATGAACTTCTCACAATTAAATATTTTCTAAAATTCAGATAGAAAAGACAAAGCAGTTATAAATCCCCTTTGCGGAGATCCGTAACTGCTTTCTAATTAGGCTATATTTTTGTTAGAATTGGAATATCTGTTAGCTGAAACTACAGGCGGTTTTATAAATGCAAGTATTATGGAAGAAACCGCACAGAGTATCCCCATTATTATAAAGGTTTCTTTGAAATTTCCCGCGATTCCACCTATGAAAGAACCTGCCAGGGCGCCAAGCCCGAAACCCTGATATATGATTCCATAATTTTTGGTCTGATTTTCGAGCCCGAAAAATTCTCCTACTACAGGTGGAAATACCGTTATGTTTCCTCCAAAACAGAAGGCTATTGCACTTACACAAAGGGAGAAAGTTAAAAAGTTCAAATGTGCAAAGCTCAGTGTAAAAGTGGCAACAGTTGTGACTAAAAGTGACACAGATATAAGTTTCGTCCTTTCGAGTTTATCCGACAGGGAACCGAGAACTAATCTGCCCAGTGTATTGAATATGGCTACCAGTGCCACTGCATCAGCAGCAGTAGAAGCATTTATTCCAATTAATTTTACACCTATATCCTTTACGATTCCTATAAGATATAAACCGCTCATGCAGGTAGTGAACAGGGATATAAAAAGCAGGTATGCTTCTTTGGTTTTTAACATTTCCTTCACAGTGAAGTTTACATCCGATGTGAAGAATTTATTTTGAGGAACTGCATCTTTTAACAGCTGTGCTCCTGAGAATATGAGTATCATAACTATAATCCCCCAGAGAATGAAGGCAGCAGATACACCTTTTGAGGAGATAAATCCGGCGTTTATATATTTAAAGATCAGGCTTCCACATCCATAGGCACCTACGGATATTCCAGATATAAGACCCTTTTTGTCTGGAAACCACTTTATACAGTTGGACAGTGTTGTCATGTATGCGATACCATCCGAAGCTCCAACGATTACACCTGCTGTGACATATAACATCGGGAGAGAAGCTGCGGTAGAAGTTAAAATCAATCCTATTCCAAGGGTTATTCCGCATATTGAAATCAATTTTTTTATTCCCAGTTTTTCCTGGAGTTTTCCTGAAGCCAGTGTGGAAGATGACAGTGCAAAGCTGGTAATAGAAAATGTAAGGGCAACTTTATTTAAATCCCAGCCAAATTTATTTACAATAGGCTGATTAAACAAACTCCAGGTATAGATTGTACCTAATCCCAACTGCACAATTGCAGACCCCAATACAATTAACCATCGATTATTTTTTGGTATGCTTTTCATTTCATTCACCTCTTAAATTATTTCTTAACATTATTATAGAAGTGGTGAAATTTGATTTCACAATTTATGAATGAAATGTCAAAAATACTGCATGAAATACAGTTATATGTTCATTATCCTCCTGAATTCTTTTATATTGCCCCTGCTCACCGGAACCTGGAAATCCGTGCCGTCCAGCTTCAAGTTGTAGGTATTGTTAAACCAGGGAATTATTTCTTTTATTTTAGTTATATTTACTATATAGGATCTGTGGCATCTGAAAAATTTACTTTTTGGAAGTGTACTGTAAAAATCAGATATACTTTCATTTACAGAATATTTCTGATCTTTTGTGTACGCCACGGTTATCCTTTCCCTGGCGCAGCAGTAACATATATTATCCATGTCAACTACCATGATTTTATTGTTTTTCCACAAATTTATTTTATTTCTCATGCTTTTTTTAGGTGAATTATTGTTTTTTTCATCATAAACTCTTTCCAGCTTTTTCAACATGGATCTTATTCTGGATTCGTCATAGGGTTTCAGTATATAATCGAAAGCTTCAAGTTCAAAGGCATCTACGGCGTATTCCCTGTAAGCCGTGATGAATATTATAAAGGGTTTTCTTGAAAACTTGCTTATATTTTTGGCAAGCATAACACCATCTATAGAAGGGATGTTTATGTCAAGAAATATAGCATCAACTTCATTTTTCTGAATGAATTTAAGTACGTCAAGCCCGTCTTCAAATTCACCTACAATTTCAATGCTGCTGTAGTTTTTTATAAAATATTTCAATTCCTCCCTGGCTGTAAATTCGTCTTCTGCTATTATTGCTTTCATAAATTCACCTTCTAATGTAAAATTCTATTTTTGTACCTTTTTCCAACCTTTTGATTTTAAGGCCCCGGCCATATATAAGTTTTAATCTGGAATGTACGTTGTAAAGCCCGATCTTGTTTTCCGGCATCTCATCGTCATATATCTTGTCGATGATTTTCTGCTTTATTCCAACTCCGTTGTCCTCTATGGATATTTTTATTTTATCATCCATGTTTTTCACGCTTATTTTTACAGTGCCAGGACCCTTGGACTTAAGTATTCCGTGTATTATTGCATTCTCAACTAGAGGCTGTATTATTAAACTTGGCACTTTTACATCCACGTCATCTATATCATATACCATATTCAGCTTTTTTCCAAAACGTGCTTTTTCTATTTCTATGTAATCTTTCACCTGTTTCAGTTCACTTTTTATAGGTATGAATTCATCGTTCAATTCTAAATTAAATCTTAAATAACTTGAAAGATTTATTATAAGTTCCCGTGCCTTGTCAGGATTTATCCTTATGAATGAAGTTATGGCATTTAGTGCATTAAACAGGAAATGAGGGTTTATCTTCGTCTGAAGGGCTTTGATTTCGGCCTTTTCTGCCATTTCCTTGGCCTGCTCTACTTTGGAAACCTCCATTAGGGTGGATATAATCTGTGAAAGTCCTATGGCCAGGCTTTTTAGAGAATAGGTTATTTTATGGGCTTTCATATAGTATATCTTTAAAGCTCCTATGACCTCTTCCTTGTCTTTTAAAGGTATTATTATGGCGGATTTGAGCTTTGAGCTCTTGTTGTCTATATGGTCATCTTTTATAATTATGTTTCCACTTGATATTACTTCCTTTGTAGTTTCATTTAATATATGTGTACCTATATTGTAATATTCTTCTCCGACACCTGTGTAGGCAAGTATGTATTTGTTATCCGTTATGGAAACGGCATCCGCCTTTATATCATTTTTTATTATGCGGCATATTTTATCTAGTGAATTGCTGTTTATTTTTCTGAAATAGGGCAGTGTTTTATTTGCTATGCTGAGGGCCAGTTTTGCCTGCTTGGCGGCTATCATTTCTTTTTCATCCTCTACGTTTTGTACTAAAAGTACTATAAATCCCACGTTTACTTCGCCAACTATCATGGGAATTGCAATTTTTGAAATTATATCGATTCCCATACTGTAGGGCCTTGCAAATACAACTATAAGAACCATGGTGAGAGTCTCACAGAGCATGCCGGTTATTATACCTGCTATCCACTTGTACTTTTTCTTAAGCCTTGTATTTATAAGTCCTGAAGTTATTCCGGCTGTCACACTGCTTATGAGACAGGGGAGGGAAGTTATACCGTTTATATCTATCAGATACCTGTGAATTCCCGATACCACGCCGGAAGTTATTCCTACAATGGGACCGAACATTATGCCTCCTGATATTATGGTGACTATCCTTACATTTACGAGAGAACCTTCCACTCTAAGTCCTGTATAAGTTCCAGCTACTGAAAAAATGCTAAATATTACCGATATTATAGTAAGATCTTTTTTTGTGTAATTTTCCTTTTGAAATATATTTCTAAAATACTGTATCCTGGTTATAATGAATATGCAGATTATTAAAAGTGCTGCCCTTTCCATAAACTTGATCAGTATATCGTAAGTTTCCGCCAAAATTCTCCTCCTAAAAAATTTATTCTTGAATAGGTATATTTTATCACAGTTGTACTGATTTGTGTTATTATGTATATACTAAAAAAATGAGGCAGCAGCTGCTGCTGAATAATTATACAAAATTAATTGATATTACTCAAAAAAAGAGGCGATAATAAGCTTATGCTGGATTTATGTTTGCTTGGATGCGGGGGCAGTATGCCTGTTCCCGGAAGATGCCTTACTTCACTTATAGTTTCTTACAACGGAAGAAAACTTCTTATAGATTGCGGTGAAGGCACCCAGCTCAGTTTGAAAATTTCAGGATGGAAAATGAAAAATATAGATGTTATTTTATTTACTCATTTTCATGCAGATCATATAGCAGGACTGCCTGGACTGCTGCTTACCATAGCCAATTCGGGAAGGACGGAACCAGTCAGCATAATGGGTCCTAGGGGACTTTCAGAAGTAATCAATGGACTTAGAGTTATAGCCCCTGTGCTTCCATATGATGTAAATTTAATTGAACTTTGTGGGAATGGCAGTTATCATAGAAAGATAGGAAACTTTAATATAAATGTATTGTCAGTGGATCATGGTGTACCTTGTTTTGCTTATTCTTTGGACGTATTTAGAAATAGAAAATTTGATAGGGAAAAAGCCGTTGAAAATGGAGTACCTAAAATTTTTTGGAGCAGGCTTCAGAGAGGAGAGACAGTGAAGGATGAAAATCATTTGTACATTTCGGATATGGTACTCGGATGCAGGAGACCCGGATTAAAGGTGTCCTATTGCACAGATTCTAGGCCCACTGAAAGTTTGATAAAGTTTGTGCAGAATTCCGATGTATTTGTCTGTGAGGGAATGTACGGCGATGATAAAAATATTTCAAAGGCCGTAAAGTATAAGCATATGCTGTTTTCAGAAGCTGCATCTATTGCTAAAAATGCAAAGGTGAAGGAATTGTGGCTCACCCATTTTAGTCCTTCTATGTCTGATCCATATCTGTATTTAAAAGATGTTAAGGAGATATTTGAAAATACGATAATAGGAAAAGATAGATATGTGAAAAGTCTCAATTTTGATCTGGGGTGATTTTGTGATGGAAGAGTATCATAAGGATGTAGAAGATTTTTTAAAAAATTTGAAGGACGATGTGATTTCTTCAAGGAATAATTCTCTGATGGATGTTAATAAAAACATGTTTATGCTTTATTGGAGAATTGGCAACTTGATTTTAATAAGGCAGGATGAGGGGTGTGAAGATGAAATTATAGGCACCATATCTCAATATTTTAAGACTCAATTTCCAAATAATTTATGCTTTTCAGAAAAAAACCTGAAAGCCATGTTTAAATTTGCTGAAGAATATGAATCCAAAGAGCTTGTAGAAGACACTGCTTCTAAAATAGGGTGGTCATGCAGCATAGTTCTTGTAAATAAAGTAAAAAATTCAGACGAGAGAATAAAATATATGGATGAAGCTGTAAAAAAAGGATGGACATTGGGAAAGCTGGCTAGAGAAATAGATTTGAAATGTGGCATAGAAGGGGATGAAGAAGACAATGCAAATGGCGGCCAGAAAAGTAGTGATGATTCACCTTTTATAAAAGATATAATTCCCGATGAAGAACTAACTAAACCAGCTCGGGGCAGAGAAGAAAATTGCTCCTTAATATTGAATGATGAATATCTGATGGATTTTATAAATTGCATAAGCGGAGAGAGAAGTAGATATTTCCAGGATCAGTTTATGAAATGCACGGTGGAATTTTTTCTGGAACTGGACTGTGGTTTTGCATTGATAGGTAGTAAATATCATGTGGAATTTACAGGAGGGGATTCTTATATAGATTTACTTTTCTATAATTTGAAATTGAGATGTCATGTTGCGATTGAATTAAAGGTTGGAAAATTTAAGCCCGAATATCTTGGCATTTTGACTTTTCACCTTTCTATATTGGATGAATCGGTTAAAAGTGAGAATGATAGCAGCTCGGTAGGTATAATTATCTGCAAGGATTCTGAAAAACTGATTGTACAATATGCTTTTAAAAACATGGAAGAGTCCGGGAACAATGAGTATAGTCTAAATAAAAATATTCCGGTGCAGTTTCAAGGTATATTGCCCACGGTAGAAAGGATAGGCCGTGGAATTAAGGAGAAACTGGAGTTTGTATAATTTACAATTTATTTAAGTTTTTATCAAATTATTTAGCTCAAGCTCATACAATATAGTAACAGTAATTATGGAAGGGTTTGTTTATGGGTAAGAGAGAGGGATATTATATTGAGCTGGATGAAATAGCTGAAAATATGTTGAGAGATGCCAATTTTATTGGATGTGGTCATAATGGCATAGTATATTCACTTGGAGATAATAAGGTCATTAAAATATTTAAAAATAGGTATGTTTGCAAAAATGAATATGATATATTGAAAAAAACTGCGAAAAGCAGGTATTTTCCCAAAGTATATCTCCATGGAGATTATTATATTGTGAGAAGTTATGTAAGTGGAGAAAGGCTTGATTATTATATTAAGAAACATGGATTCAATAGAGAGATAGCTATTGACATAATCCAGCTTATAAAAGAATTTAAAAAACTTGGATTTACTAAACTGGACATAAGATGTAAGGATTTATATGTTGACGGTGATTTTTCCATAAAGGTCATAGATCCCAAAAATAATTATTCCAGAAGCTGTGATTATCCCCGACATCTTATGAAGGGATTGGGCAAACTGGGAGTGCTGGATGATTTTTTGGAAATTGTGAAAAAAGAATATAATGAGAATTATAAAAAGTGGAATTTTAAAATACGGAGATATTTGAAAAAAGGAATAAAATAATAGGAATTATTGTGTACCCTTGTGCTTGAAAAGTATGAGGGTATTATTTTTTATTTATAATCACATAATATTCTTAAAGTGAATTTTCAAGTAAAAGACATTTGACGTGGGAGTTTTGCAGGTGATAAAAAATATTGTGAATATATATAAAAGAGATATAAAGACTATGTTGGGCAGCAGGGCTGTATTTTTGACTATTTTGGGGATGTGTGTCCTGCCGTGTCTGTATACTCTGATAAATGTGGAAGCTATTTGGGATCCGTACTCCAGTGTCAAGACAAGTGACATTCTTATAGCTGTAGTAAATAATGATAAGGGTACTAGATTCCAAGGTAAAAATTTGAATCTTGGAAATAATGTTGTGGATAATCTCAGAAAAAATCACAGTATCGGTTGGAGATTTGTCAATTCAGGAGAGGCAGATCGGGGCCTTTTAGATGGGAAATATTACGCGGTAATTGAAATCCCGGAGGATTTTTCATTAAATATTACCAGTATAGCTGGAGATAGCCCGAGAAAAGCTCAGGTGTTCTACAAAGCAAATACGAAGAGAAGCCCTATGGCCATTAAAATTACTGATAATGCAGCAAGTTCTCTTGTGGATTCTATAAAATACAATTTTATATATTCAGTTAATAAGACTATATTTTCTTATTTGAACATTATAGGGAGAAAAGCTGAAAAAAACAAATATAATATAATAACTCTAAAGGATTCAATAATATTTCTGGGCGATAATATGGATTTTATAACGGCCGTGCTTGGAGGAATAAACGATAGCTCAAATAATCTTCTCATGCTCCTTGTCCAGCTGAAACCTGTTGTTTCTGCTTTGTACAATACAAGTACTATAGACGAAAATAATACCGCCAATGCTGACTTTATAAGATCTATACAATCTTCTTTCAACAATTCGATTGAAGATATCCAGATGGAACTGAACAATGCAGAGGCAAATGCCTATAGGCTTGAAGCTCTTGCCGGCAATTCTTCAAATATTGACTTCGCTGCAGACAAGATCGATTATCGGATATCAGCATTGAACAGTGAAGTGGATTCTGTAATGAATTTTTTGAAGGCAGTAAATAATTTTAATTACAATACTAAAATAGCCAGAATGTTGGATTCTTTGAAAGATATAAAAAATTCATTGGATAATTTAAAACAGCAGTTGAATAACAAAAATGGCTCTGTAGTAAATAGTGTGTCTGATGTAAGACGGAAATTGACGGATTTATCACGGGAATACCTGGATGAAGTGAAAGGACCGTTAAATAGCACAGCCGATGATCTGGTTAATTCCCTGAATGATTCCGCTGATATTTTAAATGCTGCAAAAGACATCAGCAGTCATGGAGTCAAATCCCTGGATATTTTAATAGATGGAAGCAGGCTTCTGGCTGACTCTTCTAAAAAACTTGAGAACAATATGAATGAATTTAAGGGTGTTATTTTAGATATAAGCAGCAGGCTTAAACTTGTCAGCAACAATGATATAGTGAAGATAATAACTGTATTTCAGAATAATCCTGGGCTTATGGGAAATTTTATATCCAATCCATTTAATATAGTAGAAGAGAATATATATAGAGTTCCAAACTTTGGTTCCGCATTTGCACCCACTTATATGACACTTTCAATATGGATTGGATGCACCATGCTTGTAGCAGTACTTAAAACAACTGCGGTAAGATTCAAAGGTACTGGATACATTACTTTAAGGGAAGGATATCTTGGTAAAATGCTCTTATTTGTTTCGCTGTCTGCAGTGCAGTCGCTTATAGTCGTATTTACCACTAAGTTTATTCTTCATGTCTATACGCGGGACTTTTTTCTTATGATAATGATTGGCTTGATTTCATCTTTTACATTTTCAACAATAGTGTATACTCTGGTATCTATATTTGGGAATCTTGGAAAGGCTGCTGCGGTTGTACTTGTTGTGGCACAGATTGCAGGAAGTGGTGCTACTTATCCTGTGCAGCTTGTTCCGCTTGCTTTTAGAATAATCCAACCCCTATTTCCCTTTACTTATAGTGTGAGCGGTTTTAGAGAGGCGGTTGGAGGACCTCTTGTGAGCACTGTGATTATAGATGTTTCAGTATTGTTTATAATGGCTTCAGCCAGCATATTGGCCGGATTATTTTTGAAGAGACCTTTATATAAGATGACTGGCAGACTTCATGATAAATTTGTAGAATCAGGTTTCGGAGAGTAAATTGAAGACAGCGGTAGGAGGAACTTATATGAGAACCGTATTTAGAATATTAAAAATGGATCTGCGGAATATAACAAGAAGTTTTCCCGTATTTATAACAATTTTAGTGTTCTGCCTGCTTCCAGCTTGTTATGCTGTTATAAGTATAAAAGCCTCATGGGATCCTTATTCTGCAGCCAATACAAGCAGACTTCCCATTGCAGTTATAAACAATGATGAAGGAAGCAGTGTCAACGGAAAAAATATAAATATAGGTGGTCAAATTATAGGTGAATTGAGAAAGAATAAAAGTATGAACTGGATCGTGATAGACGAGTGGCAGGGAAATTACGGACTCAATGCAGGAAAATACTATTCGCTGATAGAGATCCCGGCTGATTTTTCCAGAAAGCTTTTAAGTGTTACGACTTCTCATCCCGAAAAACCCAATATAGTATATAGATCCAATGAGAAACTAAATCCCGCAGCTACTAAAATCACAAATACCGCCAAGAATTCTCTTACCGATGAGATTAAGTCTAGTTTCATAAAGATAAGCAGTAAAGAAGTGCTTGAACAATTAAATTCAATCGGAATAAAATTAAATAAAGACAAACCCAAGATTCTTGAACTTAAGAGCACTTTAGAGGATGCAATTTCGACTATTGACGATGTAAAAAAATATTTAAGCAGAGTTAGGGAAAATTCCAGGGAAATGGGAACTTATTTGGGTAGAGTAAAAGATGATGTTCCAAGACTTTCCGATGAGGTGAGATCTCTAAAAGACGTTTTAAAGCAAGAAAAATCCATTGTTCAGTCTGCTAAGCAAGCTGTAAATTCGGCACAGGGTGATCTGGCCGAAGGTGTAAATGAAATTCAGTCGCTGAATTCACAGGCTCAGTCTCTTTTATCAAGTATAGAAAATCATGCTGTTGGGAACGATGTGCTGAAAGATATAGATGATGCAGAAGAGTCTGCAATAGAAAGAATCAACGGTAATATAAAGGTGATAAATGCTATGAACGGATTTTTACCGGACAATGTGACAGGGAATCTTATAGGTATTTTTACGAAAATGAAAAACTCAATTGAAGTTGAAAGAGGTTATATTTCTTATATGAGACAGCTGCTGGAAAATAATGCTCCCGATGAAAGTATAAATTCAGTCCTGAATCAGTTGACAGTGACAGCAAATGACATATCATCCTATTTAAATGAAGTTCAGCCGTTGAACAGTATGGGCAGCAGTATTGACGATAATTTAAAAAATTATGACAATATGCTCCAGTCCATGGGGACAGTTGCTTCACAGCTTGATTCACTGGCAGATGCAGGCACTTTAATCAACCAGGCATCAGTTCGACAGATAGATCAAATGAGTAAAAGAGTTGGAGATATTGAGAGCAAATTGAATGATTTAGATATCAAAATGAAGACAGTTAATGAAAAAAGTTTGGATAATATAATAGGTATTATGGAAAAAAATCCGGATCAAATTTCAGATCTGCTGTCATCTCCAGTGGAACTGAAAAATGTGCAGCTCTATAACCTGGGCTTATTTGGATATGCTGTAACTCCTTTTTATACCACATTGTCCATATGGGTAGGGGTTCTTCTCTTTGGTATTATACTTACTTTAAAATACAAAAAATCCGATGTTGGAATAAAGCTTAATATGGCACACAGGTATTTTGGAAAATTACTTTTATTTATAATACTTTCTTTTATACAGACTTTGATTGTTTTATTTGGAGAGTTTTTCATCCTCGGAATAAGACCCGAAAGTGAAATTACCATGGTGATTGTTGCACTGACTACCAGTATAGCATTCACAAGTATAATATTTACACTCATATTTACATTTGGAAATTTTGGGAAAGGTATTTCTGCTATAATTATGATTCTTCAATTGTTTAGTACAGGCGGGATATATCCTATTGAGATTATTTCATCAAGGCTTGCTGCCCTGGCACCGTTTTTACCTTTTACATATAGTATAGGTGGACTGCGAGAGGCGATGGCCGGCCCAAATTGGACCAATTTATCCAAATCGCTGATGATATTGTTCTTTTTTGCAGCAGGTTTTCTACTTCTTGTTCCCATAAAGAAAATTTTTCACAAGCCCATAAGCAGGATGGAAAGTGAATTTCAGAGATCAGGATTGTGAGGCCGGGTAAAATGTCTAAGTTATATATGTTTTTAGTTAAAAATTTCCATGACCCCAAGTATTATTAAAAGTATTCCTGAAAACAAAGGTGCATATTTCCCGAGAAATTTGCCTATTATATGGGTACCCATGGATTCACCGAATTTAACTGTAAGTATGCTCAATGTGAATGTAAACAGGACTGTGAGGCCGATATTTATTTTAGTTATGCTCGCCACTATTCCAGTCCCGATATTATTAAAAGTTAATCCGAACGCTACAAATAGAGCTTCTCTGGTGCTTATATCCCCGGAACTGTCAAAGTCTGATTTTTCGGCGTATTCAATCATTTCATCAATATCTTTCAGTGCAAGTTCTTTTGACTGTGTATTATTTGTGGATTTTATTATACTCTGAACTGAGAAATATGTTCCCAAAATAATAAGGATTAATGCCCCCAATATGTTGCTTACAGAACCGGGCAGAAATTTAGACATGTATGCTCCCGCGGACATGGATAAAAAAGTTCCGGTAGATGTTATCAGAGCTATTATGATATTTTCAATAAAATTTATTCTTATTTTTTTTATTCCATAGGCAGTCCCCACAAGTAGGTTGTCTAAATTTGAAGATATGCTGAACAATAATGCAGATAATAGTGAAATCATACGAATTTCTCCTTTTATTAGTTATATTTATAATATATGGATTGAAAATCCATATAGTGATTAAAATTAAATAGGATTTAAAGTCTATAATTTAAAGTTCGATTATAAAATTAAGGATTTAGATTGTTAAATCTTAATAATATATAAAATGGGGGTAAGATCTATGGAAAATTACGGCAGTCGGAAAACTCATTTGAAATTTAAAATATTGTCTGTTCCTGTAATTATAATAGCTGCAGTTATTATATTAATATCAGCTGCATCAGTATGGATAGCTAGAAATAAGATCGTTTCTCAGATGGAAAACGATGGTATGATGATGGCAAATCAGATTTCCAATGATATGACTAATAATCAAGAAACTATGAAGACTTTGAATGGTTCTATAGAAACCAGGATAATTACTTTATCGAATTTTATAAAGGACAACAACGATAAGGTGAATAATGATTATCTAGCTGTTCTTGCCAGGGAGTTTCAAATAGATGAGATAAATGTTTCAGATCCTTCTGGTAAAATAATATATTCAAACTTACCTGGTAGTTTAGGATACATGTATAAGAATGGAGATGAAACCTATAAAATATTAAAAGATGGAAAAAATGTTGTCATGGAAGACATGAGGAAAAGCACTAAAAGTGATAATTATTACAAATATGGTGCTGTGAAGAATTCAGACGGTGGAATCATACAGATAGGGGTGCTG
>NZ_JBGFFE010000029.1:0-34482 GCF_041224415.1 Clostridium lapidicellarium
ACTTTCTCAATTTATTTTGTACTATTTTTATTCTAGCATCAAATACTTATAAATGAATGTTATAGTTTGATACGTAAAGAGTGTTCACAAGTACCTTACGAAGAATACTTTGAATCTGCCAAAGCTAAAGATAAAAAAGATTATAGTGAGTTATATATGGCTGTTCAGAATTTGCCGGAACATATTCGTATTACAATTGTTCTTTATTATGTAGAGGGATATTCAATAAAAGAAATTAAAGAAATTTTAGAAATACCTGCAGGAACTGTAAAAAGTAGATTGGCAAAAGGACGAAATTTATTGAAAATAAAGTTAGAAGATATGGAGGTAAATTATGAATAAGTATGATTGGAATAATGCCTTTCCGGATACACCTAAAAGTTTTAAAAATAAGGTAAGTGCAGCATTAAATAGTTTACCGGATAAAATGGAAAATGGGAAAATATATAAAAAAGGATCAATTAAGAAAAAAATTATAGTTGGATTAGTAGCTACTATGGTAATAGGAACAACTGTATTTGCTGCAGGAAAAGTAAGCTCTATAATTTCATCTTCAAGCAGTACACCAGCATATACTACTATACCTACAGCAGAACAAGTGAGGAAGGATTTAAAATTCAACCCTAAATTAGTCAATAAATTTGGCAATGGATATACTTTTGTAAATGGAGTTATTGTAAATAACAAAGGAATTGATAATAAAGGTAATTTTGCAGGGAAAACAAAATCACTTGATTTTACTTATGCAAAAGGAAATGATGAATTAAGTCTTTATATGGAAAATGGAAGGTTGGGTGAAAGATCAAAGGGAGCGACTGCTATTGCTAATTATAATGGTATAGATTTATATTATTATTCATATACCAACAAATTTGTACCATCAGATTATAAAATGACAGAACAGGATAAGAAGGATAAATTATCCGGTAAATATGTATTTAGTTATGGATCTGATTCTGATAAGGAAAAAATCTCTCAAGTTCAATGTTTAAATTGGATGCAGGATGGAATTAATTATTCTTTTTTAGGATCTGATTCTAATGTATCAAAAGATGACTTAGTTAAAATGGCGCAGCAGGTTATCAATACAAAATAAAAGCAAGATGAAGGGGAGTGCTGCAAAACTATTTTTTAAGATAGTTTTACAGCACTCTATTTTTATATATTCTGGAACTAAGTCAATAAAGTAGACACAAAAATTAGAAATTTAGTCTTATTCACTTATAGATGATCGGTATAAATAACAGCATCAGCAGTGTAGACGTAATTAACCTTCCAAATAATTAAATTGACTTCATTACTTTTTTTATTTTATCCAATCATGCACTCGTACCTATATTCTAAGATATGAAATTTTTCATATCTTCAATAAAAGCCAAAACACTATCTTCTTTGGTTGCCCAAGAAGTTACAAGTCGAATAACAGAATTATTGTCGTCAATTTTTTTCCAAATACAAAAAGAATATTTATCCTGAAGTTTTTTAATTAATTTATTAGGTATTATTGGAAATATCTGATTTGAAGATGAGTATGTAAAAAACTTATACCCCAATTTACTGATTCCGTTTTTCAATAAGTTAGCCATTTCATTAGAATGCTTTGCCAAATTAAAATATAAATTGTCTTTGAAAAGTTCTAAAAACTGTATTCCGAGAAGCCTTCCTTTCGCAAGCAGTGCCCCTTTCTGTTTAATATAGAATCGAAAATTCTCTTTAAGTGAATCTTTACAGATTACAAGGGCTTCTCCTATCAAAGCACCATTTTTAGTTCCTCCAATATAGAAAGAGTCAACTAACCTACCTAAATCAGAAAGTTCTATATCATTCTCTTCTGAACATAGAGCAGATCCTAAACGTGCACCATCTACATATAAAAGGAGTCCATTTTTTATACAAAACTTGCTCAATTGTTGTATTTCATTTTTAGTATAAATAGAACCCATTTCTGTAGGATCAGAAATATAAACTAGCCTAGGTTTTACCATATGTTCATCTCCATGTGTATTTAAAACTGGCTCAATACGTGATGGACTTAACTTACCATCATTTACTTTAATAGATATAACTTTGTGTCCTGTAGCTTCAATTGCCCCTGTCTCATGAACAAATATATGACCCGTATTGGCCGCAATAGCTGCTTCATAAGGTCTTAAAAAAGCAGAAATTGCAGTAAGATTTGTTTGTGTACCTCCAGAAAGCAAATGGATATCAATATCATTACGCTTAATTCTTTGTTTTAATAACTTAATCGCTTTTTTTGTATAATAATCTTCTCCATATACTTCAGTCTGTTTTAAATTTGATTCCATTAAAGCATTTAGTATTCTTGGGTGTGCTCCCTCGCTGTAGTCATTCTTAAAACTATACATTCATGATAAACCCCCTTTTAGATATCCTAATTATATATATTTTTGTCAAATTCCTTTTCTTTAATTAATATTGCATATATTGATAATATTTTAGCGATTAAAAATACAGACTGTTCCAGTACCACCGAAACACTTATTACAGGAAATGCACTTTGCTGGAGCAGTATCTTTTTTCCAGCGATTAATTAAATCACTTTCACAAATAAGCGGTCTGGAAAGAGAAATATACTCAACAGCAGTATTATTCAAAATTTTTGTCATGTCCCCAACGTCCCGGTTTCCACCAACCAATATGATCGGCGTTTTGATTTTCTGTGCAATTTCTGCAGCATATTTTTCGTAGTAGGATTTTTTTTCAGGTGGAATTTTACGGGCAAAGCCCTCATTTGGGCGTGATGAAAGGCTTCCACCGCTGATTTCAATTGCGTTTATTCCCATTTCTTCTAATTTGCGACATACATATTTACAATCTGAAAAAGTCATTCCCTGCTTCATAAAATCTTCGCTGTTAATTTTTATAAAAACCGGATAGCTCGAACCAACTCTATCCCGTATTGCTTGAAAAGTTTCCAATACCATTCTAAAACGATTTTCCCGATTGCCGGCATATTGATCTGTTCTGCGGTTATAATAAGGTGTTAAAAATTTACTTAACAAATAGCCATGTGCCGCATGTATCTGGATGCCATCGAACCCTGCTTCCTTAGCCCTATACGCTGCATCAGCAAAG
The DNA here is from genome assembly GCF_041224415.1 of Clostridium lapidicellarium. NCBI lineage: Bacteria > Bacillati > Bacillota > Clostridia > Eubacteriales > Clostridiaceae > Clostridium > Clostridium lapidicellarium. Next base: position 3,100 of record NZ_JBGFFE010000029.1, read on the forward strand.
GATTTTTGCACAAAGACGATTTCCTCCCTTGTCATTTCCTTCGGTGTATTTTTATAAGCTAGGTCTGCCACTGAACTTGGTCCCCACACTGCCTTGCCACTATTTGCGTCAACTGAAGTTTGTGAACCGATACAGGCAAGTTGCATGATAATATTGACATTGTATTGGTGAGCCATCTCAGTCAAAACTTGATATTCATCGATAAATGTATCATCATAGATCCCTGACTGTCCTGGATAAACATTCTCCAAATCACTTACAAAAGTCATTCCCGTGATAATTGTGCCTACTCCCCCTTTTGCCAAATTTTCATAAATTTTGTACAGTTTTTTGTCATATGTCCATTTTTATCAGCAAATCCATCGTAAGTTGCTGAACGAATAAATCTGTTCTTCAGTCTCATACCCGCTAATTCTGTTTTGTCAAATAAAGATTTCATTTGATTTCACTCCTTTTAAAATATTCTTATATATGAACCTCACACAAAACCAGCTCTCTGCAAAACCTTCGATGATATCTAATTTATTTCTGCTTATGTACTGATGCATTGTTTAGACGTCTTACCATCTTGTTAGATTTACATCATAATTTTTTAAAGAGTGTATTATGAGAAGATAACATTTTATTTTACCAATATCAACTTTAACAATTATCACAGAAAAACAATTTATAGAAGAAACTTCATACTCTCAACCCCCAAAATCAATAAGATCAAATTTGCCTATACACTGCAATTATTTAATGCAGAGATAATTTCTTGCTTTGTTGCAATAGATTGTTCTTCGTCCAACCTGTTTAGTAAAACCTGTTTTGCTTTTTTCCCTCCTATATGACCTATTGCCCACGCAACATGTATTCTCACCAGTTCATCTTCATTGTCCAATATTTTTGCCAATTCTGAAATCATCCCTGAATCACCGGTATTGCCTATGGCAACAGCTGCATTTCTTTTGAAATACTTATAATCTTCTATATAGTTGTACATAATTGGATAAACATTTTTTCTGTAAAAATCATCTGTGATATGCAGAAGATCAATAAGTGTAAAGTTTCTCGATATTTTTTCAAGAAATTGATCTTTTGGAAATTGAGACTTTAGCTTTTTTCTATTTCTGGGACATGCTTCTTGACACAAATCACAGCCATGCACACGTGTTCCCATTTTTTCTCGTATTCCTTCGGGAATTACAGTAGGGATATTATTTTTTTCCTGCCTCATCCAGGCATTAAATCCCAAACATTTATATGGATTTAGTTTAAAAGGCTCATATATAGCAGCTGTAGGACATGCAGCCATACACGCCCTGCAATTTTGAGGACACTGGCAATTCATTGTAGGTTGATCATAATCCAGCTTCTGATCAATTACAATTGTATAGATTATAATAAAAGAACCAACCCCATTAACATAAGCAAAATTATTTTTCCCAAAAGTTGTAACCCCGGCTTTTGCAGATGCCCACCGAGCTGGAACATTTATATTTGTATTGACTTTACATCCCTTTGAAACTAAAAATTTTTCCATGAGTTTAACTCTAGCACCGTTAATACTATTCTCTAAAGGATGATATGATCTCGATAGATAAGCCCGTCCAATTTTTTCCGTCAAAGTTTTCGGAAAGTCTTTCTGAAAATAATCCCATGCAAGGACTATTATAGATTTTGCCTCAGGCATAAATACTTTGGGAATAGCACCTTTCATCGGACCTTGTGGTTGCCTAATCAAAAAATCATAGGTTTCATTTCTTGATTTCAATATTTCCACATAGTCAGCTACTGCATCTATTGAAATGCACCCAACTCCACAATACCCCAAATCTAACGCATAATTCTTGATTTCCTCAGTAAATGACATATAAATTCCCCCTCTATAATCGTGTATATACACGATTTGATTAAAAATTTTCATATATCTATTAATCACAGTTCTTCTATTTTTTCTAGAAATTTTATGAGCAATTTTAAATTTTTGGAACCTAATTTTAATTCAACAGCTTTTTGAGCTTTCTCCCATAAAGGAATACTTATCTCTAAAGCTTGTATACCTTGTGGCGTGACCTGAATTTGACGATTTCTGGATCCTTCGGGGGAAATGTCTTCAACATAATTTTTTTGGAAAAGCGGCCTGATAGTACGTACTAATGTAGTCCTTTCCAGTCCAACGTATTCAGCTAGTTCACTTGTACTGCATACACCCAATCTTTTAAGATTCCTCAATAGGCAAAATTGATTTACTGTAAGTCCACTAGGCTTCATAATATTATCATAGTATTCAGTAATTGCATTTGAAGCTCTTCTTAAATTTATACAATTGCATTTGCTTTTCACACGTTTTATTTTTTCTCTCATGATATATCTCCATTTATTACTAAAAATAGTGTATGTACACTATTTTGATAGTAACATGATCACTTAATATTGTCAAAGATCTTTAGCTAAAAAATAATATTTTATTACTATAATAAACGTATATCATCAGCCTATACTACTTTTGCCTTTACAGAACAATGCAATGAATTCTGCATTGGTTATTTTATTTTCATATATAACTGCATCAATTGCATTTGAGATACTGCAATCATCTCTTAAACAAATTTCTTCCGCTTTTTTTAAAAACTCTGATTTCGTCATCATATTCACCTCCTGAAATTTATTAATATTTATAATAATTGCTATATTTATTTTTAATTAGTTTTGCATGTATTTAAACCTGATTCAAATATACTCTAATTTTTTGTGCTGAATTACTTTTAGACATTGTACAAATATAACTAGGAGTATCTCCAAGATTTGTGATTTAATAAGATAAAAGTTACTATCTGCATCTGTTTCAGTTTGCACATAATACATACATTAGTAAAAGTATAGCATTGTAATTATATGCTTTCAATGCTATACTTGTATGTAATACAATTACAGGAGGCTCTACTATGCCAATAAATTCTTTTGAAAATTATCCAATGTCATGGAAACCCAATAAAACTCAACTTAAAACACCAATATACCTTTCCATTGCAAATCTGCTGGAATATGATATTGTAAACGGATACCTCGCCCCAAACACAAAATTGCCACCTCAGCGAGAGCTGGCGGATTATCTGGATATTAACCTCAGCACCATAACAAGGGCATTTAAAATATGTGAGCTAAAAGGATTAATTTATGGTACAACCGGAAGAGGGACTTTTGTTTCACCAAATGCAGGTTCGATAATTTCAATATCAGACTGCAGAACAGAAAAAAGCTACATAGAAATGGGGATTATAAAACCCTTCGACCAAAACAATTCACTTGTTGTAAATACAGCAAAGAGCGTTTTATCAAAGGGATATGCAGAAAAATTATTAGACTACACTTATCCGCTGGGTACCCCCTATCACAAAAGCGCTGCTAAAAAATGGCTTAAAAAATATAACATAGATGCAGACATTGAGAATATTGCAATTACATCAGGTGCTCAAAATGCCCTTGCAGTTATCTTGATTTCTCTTTTTCATTCAGGAGATAAAATTGCAGTTGACGTATACACATACCCTAATTTTATTGAACTGGCAAATATGCTTGATATTCAATTGATTCCAATAAAGGGAGACAATGTAGGAATGAAACCTGAAGAACTGGATGCACAATGCAAGCTGAACAACATACAAGGTATATATCTCATGCCTTCTTGTAGCAACCCTACCGGAACTTTAATGAACATGGAACGCAAACAGGAACTTGCAGAAATCATAAAAAAAAATAACCTTCTCTTAATAGAAGATGACATTTATTATTTCCTCAATCCTGAAAATTATATTTCCATTACTTCTTTTGTACCCGAACAATCCATTTATATCAACAGTATTTCCAAGTCCCTGTGTTCTGGAATACGAGTAGCTTTTATAGTATACCCCGGAAAATATTCTGAAAATATAACGCGTGGAATATACAATATAAATTTAAAGACTTCTGCATTAAATGTAGAAATTATCGCTGAAATGATCAATACCGGTATAGCAGACCAAATAGTTGAAGATAAAATATCTGCTTCAAAAGAACGGAATCAAATCTATAAAAGGTATTTCAAAATAGAAAATTCAAACGAAAACCCTGTGAGTTTATTCCGCTGGCTTCCACTAAAACAGAAGTTTAATGCAAATCAATTTGAAAAAGATGCCCTGGAACAGGGGATTCATATTTATCATTCAGATCGTTTCTTAGTTGGAAATTATAAGGAAAAACAATTTTTACGTGTAGCATTATCATCTGCCAATAATTCTGATGAATTGGGAAAAGGTTTAGCTATATTAAAAAATATCCTGTCGGGAAAAACTGATAAAACAAATATAAATTCACTGATAATATAGGAAATTTTGAAAAATACACTTCGCTGCGTCAGTCTCCATTTTCAAAAATTCTTCAAAATCATTAAATGAGGTTTGATATAACATGTCCTTCATGTATGAATAAGCTATCGAAGGCCCGCATGCAAGTTTTTTCGCTAATTTCATAGTTGCTTCCTCTAGTTTATCCACTGTTGTAACTTGATAAACTATACCTAATTCTTTTGCTTCTTGTGTAGTCACAATTCTCAATTCTGAAGCTTTATTAACCCTATAGGATCTAACCTACAATCATATTAATAAGCGTCTGAATATGGATCTGCATTGTATCCAAACAATCTACCGGTGTTCTAACCCCTTTAAACAACAAAGGCAATTCAGTACAACCTAAAACAATTGCCTGTATTCCATTTTCGTCTTTCATTCTCTGCACAATTTTCAGAAATGACGATAAAGTTTCTTCCTTGACAATACCTAATTCTAACTCTTGTGAAATTTTTTGATTAACAAATCTCTTTTCTTCATCATTTGGTATTACTACTTCTATATTATTATTTTCGAATGGCTTTTTAAAAAATTCTCCATCCATAGTAAAGATTGTCCCCAGTAATCCTACTTTAGATATATTGCGTCGCTTTGTCTCATCACAGGTGGCCTGAATAATACTTATGATGGGAATAGATGAACGCTCCTGCAACTCGTCAAAAACAATATGTGGTGTATTACCAGTTAAAGCTATAAAATCCACTCCGCTGGCTTTCAAATTATTGATTGCACTCATTAAATAATTGACGAGTGCTTCATATTCTTTTCTGTCACACATACCAAGAACATCAAAAACATTCAAGCTCTCAATAGTTAAATTAGGGAAAAAATTTCCCCCAACCTTGCTTTGAACTCCATATACAATATCATGATAATATGGGATTGTTGATTCTGGCCCTATTCCGCCAATTAAACCTAGTTTTTTCATGTCTATGCCCCCTCCATAAATTCCCAACTTAACAAATATAATTTAGTTTTCCCAATAAATTTGTCCATAAATAACAATCTTGATTATGCTCTGTATAATTCCACTGTCACATTTTTGAACCAAATAAGTTATATTTTGGAGTTTTATACCATGTTTCAGTGCGGCGAAGGCGGAACCAATAGTTGTATGCCCTGCAAAAGGCAGCTCGTGATGAGGTGTAAAAATTCTCAACCGAGAATTCCCAGTCATAAATTCAAAATACATTAGAAATTAATATCTGCAGTGGAATATAAAGCTGCTTTGCCGCTCATTTTTACTCTTTCTCCCTGATATTCACAATATAATATGCCGCCTCTCGGTGAAGCCTGGTAGGCAACTAGGTTATTCTTTCCCGACCTTTTAGCCCAGAACGGAATAATATGGCAGTGTCCTGAACCGCATACCGGATCTTCTGGTACATTACATTTTGGTGCAAATGATCTGGATACACAATCGAACTCTTTACCTTTGGCTGTAACATGTAAAAGTAGTCCATCCAGTGTATTTACCTTCTCCTGATTCGGATTTAGATTTCTGACTTCTTCTTCAGATTCAAGAACACAGAGCAGATCCCTACCCATATATGCTTCTAGAGGTCTGACCCCTATGGCTTCAGTCATCGCTTCAGTTACGTCTACTTTTTTTAAATCATATGATGGAAAGTCCATTTTAAGAAGATCACCTTTTTTTACAACTAATAAAAGTCCGCTGAGTGTCTGAAAATGAACTTCTGTTACTTCAGGCTCAATAAACCTGGTTATAATGTATGCTGTTGCAAGAGTAGCATGTCCGCATAAGTCAATTTCGCCGCCGGGAGTGAACCACCTTAATTTATAATCTGATCCTTCTTTTACTGCAAAAGCTGTCTCCGACAGACAATTTTCTCTTGTTATCTTCATCATAATTTCATCAGGAAGCCATTTATTCATAACACATACTGCTGCAGGGTTTCCCCCAAATACCTTGTCTGAAAAAGCATCTACTATATATTGTCTCATTTTAATTTCCTCCTTTAATCTCCTAAATAGGCAATTGCCTCAACTTCGCATAAAACACCAAGTGGGAGTTGTTTTACTGCAACACAAGTTCTGTCCGGCTTTTCAGTGAAATACTTTGCATACACTGCATTAAATGCACTGAAATAAGACATATCTGCAAGAAAGCAAGTTGTCTTAATTACTTTTGTAAAATCTGTTCCAGCTGCTTTGAATAGCTCACCTAAGTTTTTTATGGCCTGTTCCGCTTGTGCTTTAATGTCTCCTTCAACTACGGAACCATCTTCAGGCCTCATTCCTCCCTGTCTCCATTTTTGTCTTTATCAATAAAACTTTTCTGCATATAATACATACATTAGTAAAATTATAGCATTGAAATTATATGCTTTCAATGCTATAATTGTATGTAATACAATTACTGGTTATTTTTTATAAAATCCATAAGAATTTGTTCATATAAGTATACTGAGTCTATAATCACAAATTCATCATCACCATGCCAGTTCTTTCCTATAGGTCCAAATTCTACAGAAGGTACATTATATTTTGAATAAAACCTAGTATCTGCAGAACCATGCTGGCCAAATATCTCAGATTTACCATTAGTTATCCTGCTAATTGATTTCTTCAATTTTTTTACATTCATATCATCAATCTTGGTTTTTACAGCATCTCCTCTAGAATGAACATTTACTTCAACACCAGCAGACTCTTTAATTTGTCTTATTATTTCTTTAGGATCTTGCTCCGGCAGAAATCTTATATCGAGATACATTTTACAATAGTCAGGTACCTTATTATAAACATCTCCACCTTCAATTTTAGATAAATTAACGGATGGACAACTATAAAATTCAGATTTTTCTTTAGTAAAAGGTAAACTTGTAATTGTTTTATAAGCTTCATAGGCTTTAACTATGGCATTATCTCCCTGCCAGGGTCTGCTGCCGTGAGCGGATTTTCCGATAAACTCTAAATAAATCTGCAATATACCTTTTGCTTGTATACCTATTCCTAATTGAGTAGGCTCTCCACAAATCACAAAATCTCCCACAAAACCATTATCAGCTAGATATTTCGAACAATTAAAGCCTCCAGTTTCCTCATCTGTAACTAATTGAAGCTGAACTTGGCAGGTCAAGCTTTTATTCTTGAGCTTTAGTATTGTACTAAGCATAGCTGCAGCCCCAGATTTCATGTCAGCACTACCTCTTCCATAGAGCCTTCCATCTTCAATATAGGGCATAAACTGCTTATTTTTTCCAAGGACAACATCCAGATGTCCATTTAATATTATTCTCTTATGCCCATTTCCAATAGTGCATATTAAAATTTTAAATCCATCATTCTCAATTATTTCAGTCTTTAATCCACTTGATGATAATATGTTATTGCAAAAATTTACGGCATCATTTGCTCCCTCTAAATTTGAACTATCAATTTTAATAAGTTCCTTTGTAATTTCTATACAATCCATTTATAAAACCTCCCAGCAATATTTATTTTAACTCGTATTTAATAAGGCCTGTACTGGAATATTGTATTACATACAATTATTCGATTGACTGCATACATTTTCATATATACAATAAGCCTTAAAAAGTACAGAATAGTCTAACATGTTATTTTTCTATAAACACAAATATTTTAAATATAGTATTCTTTTGCTGTTAACATTTACTCAAATGATATCAATATAAAACAATAAAATTTTAAGGGGGATTAAAAATGACTTCAAGACTGATGCCAAAAATTTACCACGATTCAATTATGACAGATGAAACACAACAAATCAGAATGGAAGTTAGAGATTTTGTTAACAAAGAGGTGTTGCCTGTCGCTCATGAAATTGGAAAAGAATTTATGCGTTAATTTTATTAATAGAATATGCCTGTGAGTATCTTCAAGGTTATATAAATTTATAGTATTAAATCATAAATAAATCTTGGAGATACCGCTATTTCTGTAAAAGCAGCGGCCAGAGACACCACATTCAGTTGGCAATATTATCTAATATGGATTTAAATCAGCTCTTCAGGAACAAATTTGGAGGAAATTTTCTTTATAAGTAGGTAGTCAATTATCATCAGAATTCCGCCTCCTGCAAGCATTATAGCTTTGTTTAGCAAAAGTACCCCTGTCATCTGGCCCACCAGTAAAATAATTACCGGGATGAGAAGAAAGCCGCTCACCTGCTGTGCTTCCTGAAAAGTTTCCGATTTTGCAGATACCATGACAGTAAATGTCAATGACAATAAATTGACTGCAGGTGTAATCCAGAATATGATTATGAGCCATTTTACATCCGGGAAAATAAGTTTTCCAAAATAGATGAAGCCGCCTACATCAAATATTATGCCAAAAACTACAAATGAAATAAAGGTAATTATGTAAGATGGCACAAAGACACCTAAAATCTTGGCCCTTAGCAGCTGTTCCATTGATATTGGAGTATAAAGCAGGGATTCCATGGTCTTGTGTTCTTTTTCTCCCACAAAACTGCTGGCTCCGATAACTCCTGAACACATTATCGGAATTATAAGGAAATATGACGAAAACATAAAATTCAGCGATACCATTATCAAAAGCTGAGCAGGGGTATATGCACTATATTCCGAAGGCAGCTTTTTCAAAAGAGGAGCCATTTTTGTGAAAGTACTTGAATCACTTCCAATAAAATTTGCACCGATAAGTACTGCAAAAGGTATGATTACAATCAGGACAACGGGCACAATAGTCATGGGAATAAAAACACGCTTTGAACTTGTTATTTCATTTATATCTTTGCATATCAATGCTTTTTCGCTCTTATTTATCATTTTTCCAGTCACCTCAAATTATATATTTAAAGTACAGCTGTTCCAAGGACCATTTTTTCTGTATTGCCTCATAGATTTCCCCACCGTTTGCTAGTACATTTTTTATTAGAGTATTTGCATCTTCATCTCCTGAAATAGACTTAATGTATATGCCATTGCCTTCATAAACAAACCCGGATTTTCTTGAAATATTTTTTCCCCTTATTTTCAATTGAAGAGCTGCATTTTTTCTTGAAGCAAGTTCCTCAAATGTGCCCAGTCCAAGGACATGCCCATTATTTATAAAACCATACAGCGTACAAATATCTTCAGCATATTTTAACTGATGGGTGCAGAGAAATATTGTAACCTTGTTTTCTTCGGCAAGTTCTTTTATGAGCTTCGTAACATTGAGTGCATTTTCCGGATCAAGACCGGAAGTGGGTTCGTCAAGGAACAAAATCTCAGGATTGTGAACCAGTGCTACAGCCAGTGAAACTCTCTTTCTCATTCCTGTACTGAAAGATTTCACTTTCTTATCCCCTACATCTGACAGCTCCAGCCTCTTTAATATAAAGTCCACCCGTTTGTCAAGCAGTTTTTCATCCATCTCATGCATTTTTCCGAAGAATATAAGATTCTGCCTGGCAGTAAGATTTTCGTAACAGGAGGCGCTTTCGGTCATAACTCCGCACAACCTATGGATTTCAATATTATTTTCTCCCACAGGCATCCCCAAAATCTCAGCATGCCCCGATGTTGCAGAAAGAACCCCGTTTAAAATTCTGACTGTAGTGGTCTTCCCTGATCCATTCGGACCGAGAAAACCGAATATTTCACCTTTGGGTATGCTCAAACTCACATTGTTTAAAACATTGACTTTTCCGTCATAGGACTTTTTAAGATCTTCTATATTTACAGCATTCATTTGTCTGTCTCACCCAATTTCTCTTTCAATTTTTCAATAAGCAAATTGTACCGTTTATCCCCTTTCAAGGATGCAAATGCAGGATTTTCAGCAGCTGTATCAACAAAATTTTTCTTGACCGTTGTCTCGTCTACAGGAATATTCGTTCCAATGCAGTTATTATCCTCAAACCATTCAGCCACCCGGTTAAAATATTCATTTCCTTTGAAGCTCAATGGAAACTGAACTTTGCAGGCAGTATCCACATATCGCTCCAAGGCATCTACAGCCTCTTCCTTTTTTTGTTCCGACAAATACCCCTGGGCTGCAGTGATATGAATTCTAAAAACATCATTTGTCAAAATATCCTTGAGCTTAAAAGAATCGATAATCTGAAGTCCCTGAAAATATATCTTCTCGAATAAAACCGGCTTATCCATATTAAGAGAAAGATAATTGTTTAAAAGTGTCAGTGTGTTTATTACATTGTTGAAAAGAAGTATCTGATTCACAAGCTTTGCCTGGTCAGTCTTCCCCTGCATCCTATATGCATTGACAAGTATGACGTCATCCCCGCTGTATGGAGCTAGCTCGCCGCCCAGCAGTCGGATAACTTCTTCACTGTTTCCCAATGCCATCTCTGCAATTGCTTCCTTGGTATTTGCATCTTTTATGTCAGAAATGCTGCCTGATTCTTCTTTTACTCTCATGCACAGCATTATACACCGCTGAAAAATCTGCTTTTTTACTGCCATATTTTTTGCCAGGATGGAATAATTCAATAGAAGTTGAATCATGGAAAGCAGGAAGGGAAAACAGGAATAATACTTTTTTATCAGTTTGCCGCACTTATCCAACACTTCATCAAAAGACTTAACAGTAAATTCATGCGAGAGTTTATTGTAGATTTTTTTTATGTCTTTCTTTGTAAGCTGTGGAGAATATCCCAGCAATTCATCTACTGAAATGTTAAAATAAGATGCAAGCTCAGGAAGAAGTAAAATATCTGGGTAGCACAGTCCGGATTCCCACTTGGAGACAGATGCTTTGGAAACTCCAATATAATCCGCCAGCTGCTCCTGCGTTATTCCCTTCTTTTTTCTCATCTGAACAATACATTTTCCTATATTCAGCACTTTCATATAACCACCCCCAATAAATAGTTTACGTGTTCGTATCTTTGCTGTAAATGGATTTGCAGTTGACTTTAGTAGAAAAAGTTAACCTCAGGGAAACTTAATTCCATTCGAAACACTCTTTTATTCTCAGGTATGAAGACAGTACTCCCAGTATCAAAATTATGTACAATAAAAAATTTACCGTGCAGGAAAATCTGCTGTAACATATTATGCCTGGAACGATAAAAAACATAGCTGATACAATTCTTCCCAGTTTATCAAAAATAAAAGGATGCGCCGATACTTCGTCACATTTTCTTATAAAATTTGATGTATATAAAAATTCTATAAATTTCAAGCAGACAAATACCAAAAACCACAAAGGCATTATCCGTAAAATTACCAAAGTCACATAAGATGAAACTATAAAAAATAGATCTGCAAAAATATCCAATTTAGCACCCATTCTTGAAGTACAATTGGATTTTCTCGCAATATAGCCATCAATAAGATCCGACAAGCATATTAAAAAAAATATAATTGCAATGCTGAGAATTTTTTCCTGTCCATACCTAAATTGCTTCAAAACATTTGATACGAATAAAGCAGACATGATTATTCTCGATGCCGTAATGATGTTTGGTATAAATTTGAGTATTCTTTGCACTTTGAGCTAACCCCTCCATTTTATTCTCTCATATTTTCAACTATCTGAATTTCAACTCCATCTGGATCTTCTATAAAGAAAAACCTAACTTTCGGTGAGGGTGAAACAGGTCCTTTCTTTATGGCAACAGCCTTATCCAGTGATTTCACTTCAAATCCAATAGAAATTCCCCTGCTTTGAATTTTTGAATTATTATTTTCACTGCATATCAATTCAATTTTAGGACCGTATTTTTCTCCAACCATGGCAATATTTACTCCCGGATTAGGGCTAAATCTCCTGAAAATTTTGATTCCCAGCAGTCCGTTGTAAAATTTCAAAGATTCCTCCATATTTTTTACATTTAATGTTATCCAGCAAAAATCCATATTATCTCCTCCTTAAAAATATCGCATAACGCCAGAATAACTTGTATATAGAAAAATGTCAAGCGTCAGATCAAATCCAGGTTGTTTCTCAATTTCACATATATTATAAAGGAATTATCCCCGTTTTCCGCCCATACCTCTCCTCTATGCAGCTTTACAATATTTTCGACTATGGCAAGCCCAAGGCCTGAATTATTTTCATGGGAATTTCTCGACTTATCACCCATATAGAATCTTTCAAATATCTTTTTCATTTGCCCATTTGACAGATTCTGAGCAGGTTCATTTTCAAAACTCACTTCTGTATTCTCTTCATCTGAAGTTATATAAATGTATACACAGCTGTTTTTTTTACTGTACTTTATGGCATTGGATAATATATTCTGAAAAACTCTGCTCATAAGGTAGGGATCAACATCTAATTTCAGCTCCGCCATATTGTATTTTTTCACAAGTTCAATTTCCGATTTATCCGCCAGAATGGACATCTCCCCTATGATCTGTTCTATGATCTCAACAATATTTACATTGTGTATTTCAGGTTTCACTTCACCGCTTTCCAATTTTGAATACTGAAACAGGTTGTCTATCAAAAGCTTGAGTTTTTCTGCCCTCTCCAGAGATTTTTCACTGTAAATTTTTTTGTCTTTTGCAGAAGTGCTTTTGTCATCTAACAGATACAGATAGCCAATCAGAGAAGTGAGAGGCGTCCTCAAATCATGTGACATGTTAGTTATCAGTTCATTTTTAAACCTTTGAAGAGATTTTTCACGATCAATCATATTTTTCAGATTAAAGGACATCTCATTTATTTTTTCTGCCAGAATTCCCAGTTCATCACTGCCTCTTTTCTCAAGTTTGCAGTCCAAATTTTCCTGGGAAATTTTTACTATGCCTCTGCAGATATATTTTATATACCCAACTTTTCTATAAGACCAGAAATAAATAATTCCAAGTGAGATCACAATTGGAAATGCTATTACAAATATGTGTTTGAATATTTTATGGTAGTTTCCTGGAACTTTCCACGTAACAAGTACGTATTTATTTCCTGATATATTCAAATCATATAATTCACGTACTGTTTTTCCAGTATGGGAGTTCAAATCCATATAACTGTCTTTTACCCCATTTGATCTAAGAACTACATTGCCCTTCAGATCAGCAACTGCTATATTTACATTATTCAATTTTGCAAGATCGTCTATATAATAATTATTTTGAGGATCAGTGGACTTAACATATCTTACAACCTGCACATAAGTATCATTTGATGCATTGATAAAATTCTGGGTGTTACTTTTATCAGAAATTATGATTTGGACAGAAACAGTTATTCCAATTACAAGCACTATAAAACTGAACATGTTGATCATAATAAGTTCCCTTGATATGCTTTTAGGGAAAAATTCCTTTATTTTACTTATCAATTCTATAACCTACTCCCCAGACCACTTTTATATATTTGGGTTTTCCCGGATTTATCTCTATTTTTTCTCTTATATTCCTTATGTGAACTGCCACCGTATTCTTGGAATTGTAAAAAGGTTCACTCCACACATTTTCATATATAGTTTCCGTACTGAGTACTCTTCCCCTGTTTTCAGCAAGCACCTTCAAAATAGAAAACTCAATTGGAGTAAGCTCAACTGAATTTTCTCCGACAAACACCTCATGCGATTCAGTATCTATTGTAAGGTCATCTATAACAATTTTATTTTTCTCCCGGAGTTTGCCGCTATTGAAATCCGAATATCTCCTGATTTGAGATCTTACCCTGGCCACCAGTTCCAGCGGGTTGAAGGGTTTGGTAACATAATCGTCAGCACCTATATCAAGACCCAGTATCTTGCTGCTTGGATCATCTTTCGCAGAAAGCATTATTATGGGTATTTTTTTCTCTTTTCTAATTTCAAGACAGGTATGCAGTCCATCCAGCCCCGGCATCATTATATCCAATATTATCAAATCCACATCCTGTTTTTTCAGCTTTTCTATTGCCGATCTTCCGTCACAGGCAGTAATTACTTCAAATTTGTCATTCTGCAGATAAATTTTTATTATATCCAGAATGTCCTCGTCATCGTCTACTACCAGCACACTATGTCCCTTCATACAAATGTCCCCCTTGATTTTATTATAACATGTTCTATAATTTTACGTTTTTTACAGATCTGACAAAATTGGTTCTTTCCATAAAGCAGGAGAAAAGGTAAACCAATGTAAATGTACAGGGAAATGAATAGCGGGGCTGACCTTCGGAAACAAAATACACAACGGCAAACATGTAAAAGCAAATAAGATTGTATATTAAGTATCGATCCACAGGCTTCTTATTAAAAAATTTTTTAATCACTATTACGCTGTATACAGCAATCATGATCAGTGCAGGAATAAACACCAGATATCTTGCAGCATAGGCATAAAATGAAAATATGAATTTGAAAACGGGGTTTATGTTTGCACCGTTGAAACTGTAGTCTATTTCACTAAAACCAATATAGGTAATAAAAAGTCGTTTGAACCCGAGCTGAACAAATTTTGCAGGATGTGACCCTATCCATTTTCGTGCCGCACTGGAAAGCATCCTGTTTTTCTCCGTGGCATTTGCATTTATATACTCGGTCTTTTTTACAATGGAATCGTGCACATTTCTGGCATCCATCCACATGCCGTATTTATTTTGGGAATTATTATTTACATAAAGTACTATTCCACTATTATTGGATATAAATGTGAACTGTCCTAAAAGCTTGGTATTTCTATACAGCCACGGTGATATGGCTATGGCACTTATTATAAATACGGTGATTGAATGTTTCAATACCACCCAAAACTTCATTTTGAGACACAATTCAACCATAAAGATCAGAAATGGAAAAACTATGAAAAATGGTTTCACCATGGCACCTGCAGCTGTCAATATGCCAATCAGGATATACTTGTATCTGACATCATAAAAGTACAGGAATGTCATTAGAAGCAGTATGGTAGTAAACAGTATTTCCACCGCCAGAACACTATTGTAAAATATATTGCTGGGGAAGGCAACAAATAAGCCGTATATGAATCTACGCTTCTTTTCAGCAAGGTCTGCTTTTTTCAGTATTTTATAAAAAAGTATGTAGTTTATAAATGTAAGTGTTAAATTAAAGATTTTTGCTGATACCAAACTGCTGCCAAAAATTTTATATACAAACCCCAGCACAATAGGATATCCCACAGAAGTATAGGTATCACCCCAGGGCCCTCCAAGTGCTATCTGTCTTGCCAGTCCATCATAATAGGCAAAATCTGAAAATGGCTGTGTGTTTACAAAAATCACCCAGAGTACGCTAATTAAAATTCCAAGAAAGGCAGCTTTTCTGTAATATTTTTCCATAATAATCCTCCTCTTGATTTTCATCTCAAGTTCTATTTTAAAAAATTTTTTTAAAGAATTAACTATAAAACATATGAAGATTTTATAAAGATTACAAGACCATACTGCTATTATATATTATATATTATATTTATAAATTGCATTATTAATATTTCTTAATAAATATGCAATACAATTATAACGTACAAGTGATATAGTAAAATTGTTAGTATCCAAAAATCATTATTATCAGGAGGAATTTCTGGATGGAAAGACTTACAAAGCACTTATATATAATATCCTTCGACGGACTTTCTACTTTAGATTTTGACTATATTTCTTCCCTGCCTAATTTTAAAAGATTTCTCTCCCGGGCTTCTTACTGTAAAAATGTATATAGTGTTTATCCCTCTTTGACCTATCCAGCCCACACCAGTATTGTGACAGGAAAATACCCTAAAAATCACGGAATAGTGAACAATACCCTGCTGCAGCCAAACAGAAAATCACCGGATTGGTACTGGAGTAGAAAATATATAAAGGGAAGTACTATATATGATCTGGCAATAGATCGGGGAATGACAGTGGCAGCTCTCCTTTGGCCGGTTACAGCAAATTCCAGAATACAATACAATATGCCGGAGGTCTTTGCCAATAGATCCTGGCAGAATCAAGCCACCGTATCCATGTTAAACGGGAGCCCCCTATTTCAATTTCAGCTGAATCGAAAATTCGGTTTTATAAGAAATGGTATAAAAGAACCTGAATTAGATGATTTTACCCATCAGTCATTTTTATACACTATAAAAAATAAAAAAACCGACATAGTATTTGTCCACTACTCTGATCTTGACTCCATGCGGCACTGCAGCGGATTTTATTCCAAAGAGGCAAAAGATGCACTCCTAAGGCATGATAAAAGGCTCGGCGAAATAATAGATGTTCTAAAGGAAAATGATATAAAAGACAGTACAGTAATAATTTTAGGTGATCACAGCAGTATGGACGAGGACAAGATTATAGACTTGAATGTACTGCTGAAAAACAAAGGATACATTGACGTAGATAAAAAAGGAAAAATAAAAAGCTACCAGGCAATAGCAAAAAATTGTGACGGATGTGCCTATATTTATTTAAAAAATAGAGATGATAAATTATTGGCAGATGAAGTCTATTCCCTAATATATAATTTCAACAGAAAAATTCAATGCATTGAAAAAATATACAGGAAAGATGCTGTAATAAGGTTGGGAGCCGATCCCAACTGTACCTTCATGCTTGAAGCAAAAAAAGGATTTTATTTTCTGGACGATATAGATCAGGACATCATAAGACACATAAAACCAGGGGAAGAAGACAGATTTCACAATATTACAAGGGCCACCCACGGATATTTGCCCTATAGGAAAAATTATACAACAGTTTTTATGGCGAGGGGTAAGGGAATAAAAAATGGAGCAGTTATAGACAGCATGAACCTTGTTGATGAAGGACCAACTATAGCAAAATTACTGGGAATCGAGCTAAAAGACGCTGACGGAAAAATTATAAACGAGATATTGGAATAAAGAAAAAGCGTACCAGAATTTATACAAGCTGGTACGCTTCATTTTATTATATATTATATATATGAGGGCTTTTCATATGGCATTATGAAGTTTCGAATCAGTTAATTCTTTCAGTACGCCGGAATTATGTGCTATCTCCTGAATAGAGGCAGAAATTTCTTCAAAAGCTGCCGCCTGACTTTCAAAAGATTTATTGGATTCCTTTATTTTGCTGTTGATGAGTTGAACAGATTTAGTTATGTTATCCAGTATTTCTCTTATGCGCTTTGTAGATTCAGAGCTCCTGTTGGATAACTTCCTTATTTCCTGTGCGACTACATTAAAGCCCCGTCCCTCTTCGCCTGCCCTGGCGGCTTCTATGGCGGCATTTAGTCCCAGAAGATTTGTTTGACTTGATACTTCATCTATGATTTTTATGATTTCATTGGTGCCTTTCATGTTTTCATCCGTCTTGGACAGTTCAGAAATCACATTATTATTATTTTCCGTTTCAGATTGGACACTGGCGGTGCACTCTTCTATAGCAGCCGATATACTTTCAAGTGATTCAGAAAGTTCCTTGGTTAGATCTCCAATTTTCTTATTCATTTCAAAATTCTTTGCCAGCAGGAAAGTTCCGACAATCTCATTATTTTTGTTTTTTATTGGGATCACATATACCATAAATGGTATCCCCTCACCTTTTTCATTCATGTATTTTATCAGAGATTTACCCTCCTTGACTACCTGGGCGGCATATTCCGGAAGGGGATCACCTTCATGTAATTTCACCGGCAGTTTATCATTTTCCTTGAACTTCAAGATCTTTTCCGTGTCAGTAAGGGCAACAGACACTTGTTCATCAAAAAAATCCGGCAAATAATCCAATGTGGCCTTAGCAAACTCTACATATTTTTCATCCAAATTAAACATCTCCTACTTATAAAATAATTATTACATACTCATACCGCATACAATCGAAATATACAACCATATATTAGATTCTTCATAATTATATTATCGGCAAAGTTCCGGATAACATAACCTTTTAACGTACATAGGAACCTTTTTCTTTATGAATGGCGTCCCTGAGCCAAGTTGGATGCATCGGCAAAAGGTTTTTAGGCAGATGGCTGAGATCAAAATAATTCACATCCAGTGTCTCTTCACCTCTTTTAATTAACTTTCCCCCTACAGTTTCACATTCAAAACAAGTTGTAATAAAGTGATCTATCTTACCGTCAGGATAAGAGAAAACCTGTGAAATCGGATCGGAATAAATTCCAATCAAACGGTTTATCTTTACTTTTAAACCGGTTTCTTCCCTGATTTCCCTGACAATTGCCTCTTCTACCGTTTCTCCGGGTTCCACATGACCTGAAGGAATTCCCCACAATCCATTATCCACACGTCTCATAAGAAGTACTTTTCTTGATTTATCAAAT
This sequence comes from Clostridium lapidicellarium, assembly GCF_041224415.1. Classification (NCBI taxonomy): domain Bacteria; kingdom Bacillati; phylum Bacillota; class Clostridia; order Eubacteriales; family Clostridiaceae; genus Clostridium; species Clostridium lapidicellarium. The sequence goes on from NZ_JBGFFE010000029.1 coordinate 21,643, forward strand.
ATGACGCCTGCAACACCTGCCTTGACACCATCATTCGGCCATGGAAAGTGAGGCAAAATCCACTTCCGTACTGTTACATCATCGTCAAACAGTCCTTTTAAATTCGGAATAGCAGCATCTGGATTACGGAAATCTCTGGCTGAAGGGAATTTATTCGCTTTCCCTTCAGATATTAAGACAGCTGATATTCCCGTCTGATGGGCTCCTAAAATATCACTAAAATAGTTGTCCCCTATCATTATTGTTTTGGAGGATGCCTTTAAATCTTCAAGAGCTTTTCTAAACATATATGGATAGGGTTTTCCTATAATTATAGGTTTCTTTTCCGACGCCGTCCAAACAGCCTTCACAATTGCCCCGGCTGCTGGAAGCAGACCCTTTTTACCTGGAAAATTTCTATCGATATTTGTCCCAATAAATTTTGCACCGTTATCAATCAATTGTACTGCCTTTTTAATATCCCCAAAACACAGTGAATCGTCCCACCCAACTACAACCGCCTCTGCGTTAATTATACTGTCAATTTCAATACCTGCCTGTTTGCATTCCCATTTTAAATTCTCATCTCCAAGGATAAATGCAGTTTTTATATTCTCCCTTTCTAGATACTGGGCCGTCACCTGGCCCGCAGTAATTATCTCTTCAATATGTGCCTCTATCCCAATTTTTTTCAGACGTTCTACCATTTTTTTCTGCGTCGTGCAGGGATTGTTTGTCAAAAATCTAATTGTCTTTCCCATTTCACGAAGGATCTTAAGGGATTCCACTGCTCCCGGAAGAGGACTACCCTCTATGTAAATGACCCCATCCAAATCAAATAAAAACACATCAAATTTATCAGCTATCACGGTAACTCCTCCTTCAAAATTTATTCTCATCCATTGAGTCTTATATCCATCATTAAATTTATTATAGCATAATCCCGCAGTATCATATTCATTCAAAAAAATTTACAATATGGCAATATTATTAACACGGTTTTGTAATATGCCAGCGAGAAACTATAAATAGTAAATAAATTTGATATAAATATAAAGGGAGGGAAAACCATCTAATGAAGAATATTTTAAAAAGGCTGCAGATCCTGCTGCTGGCATTATTTATGATATTGGGAAGTGTACCCGGTCCTGTAATTGCAAAAGAACAATTCAACAATGGTATTACAATCCATTCGATTCAGGACTACCAGCAGCGCGGTGCTGTAAATACCGCGAATCTTCCATCCAATACTGAAAAATCCGGTAATTGGGCAGGATATATATCTGTACCTATGTCTAAAGGCAGCAGCTATACAAGTATTTCCGGAAGTTGGACAGTACCTGGAATTTCAAGCAGCAGGCAAAGTGCTTCAGCTGCACAGTGGATAGGTCTTGGAGGGGTAAATTCTGAAGATCTTCTCCAGATTGGAACTATAGAGGAAATAAAAAATGGACAACCTACTGCAGAAGTTTTCTGGGAAAAGCTTCCGTATGCTGCTCAAAATATACTGAGCATTCCCATGGGATCAGTCATTAATGTAAGTATATCCAAAGTTTCAGATTCCACATGGAATTTAACATTTACTGCAGCTGAACCCGATGGTAAGGTAGAAACTAAGACCATATCCACAGAACTCGATTCTTCCTATGAACAGGGAATTGGTACATCGGCAGAATGGATAAGCGAAGATCCTTCTAACCAGTACAACCAGCTGCTTCCATTGGCAAATACCGATACGGTAAAATATCAATCGGCCAAAGTCAATGAAAACTCTTTGAAAAATTCCAGCAACAACGTCCATCCTGTTGCCATGATATCAGGCAGTGGAAACATCGCGATCTATCCTTCTGAAATTGGCACAGACGGCGAATCATTTACCACAACTACCAATTCAAGCTATAACAATAACGCTCAAAATTTCAGACGCAGATCTATTGATTTTCCAAGGCATATTTCTAGACACCCAGGTGGTTATCCTAATTTCAGACAACCATCGTCAGCAGTTGGCTATTAATATTCTGTGACATATATCTTGATTTCACATGTAATTTATGTTATATTAAAGTCAATAAAAGAAAATAAAATTGTTTGTGGAGGAACCAATATGGTTGAGAAGGTTGAACCTGACTCTTTGAACTTGATGTAGTTAACACTACCGTAAGGAATCAAATGCTTAATATGTATATTCAGGGAGTGTTTGCATGCAAACACTCCTTTTTTTAAAAAATCAAATATTATGTTATAGGGGAGCCTGTATCAATGGGCTGAGAATAAGATGTTATCTTTTACCCTCATAACCTGATTTGGATAATGCCAACGTAGGGATAATTTATGCCGTCTTAAAACATGTAAAGTTTTAATTACCCTACGAGAAGCATTTTGCTTCTCATTTTTTATATATTAAATTAAAAGGAGAATGATAAAAAATGAATTATACAACTCAAATGGATGCAGCTAAAAAAGGTATAGCCACCAAGGAAATACAAACTGTAGCCAAGAAAGAAAAGATGGATGTGAGTGATCTCATGTATCGCATGTCCAGGGGCAGAGTTGTCATCCCTGCCAACAAAAACCACAAAAAATTAAGTGCAGAAGGTGTGGGAAAAGGACTGAAGACGAAAATAAATGTCAACCTCGGCATTTCAAAAGACTGCTCCAATGTAAACCTGGAACTTGACAAAGTAAAAAAAGCAATAGACATGAAGGCCGAAGCCATCATGGATCTCAGCTGCTTTGGAAAGACAAGAGAATTCAGGAGTAAATTAATAGCCATGTCCCCTGCCATGATAGGTACTGTCCCGATTTATGATGCAGTTGGTTTTTATGACAAAGAATTGAAAGACATAACTGCTGAAGAACTCCTTAACGTAATAGAAACCCATGCAAAAGACGGCGTTGATTTTATGACTATCCATGCTGGAATAAACAGAGAAACTGCACAAGTATTCAAGAGAAATCCAAGACTTATGAATTTTGTATCGAGAGGGGGAAGTTTACTCTATGCCTGGATGAATTTGAACAACAGAGAGAACCCCTTTTATGAATACTTTGACAGAGTTCTTGACATATGTGAGAAATACGATGTGACCATAAGTTTGGGAGATGCATGCAGATCCGGATGTATAAAAGATTCTACGGATCCAAGCCAGGTAAAGGAGCTAATGACTTTAAGCGAACTTGCAAAAAGAGCCTGGAAAAGAAATGTACAGGTAATGATAGAAGGTCCGGGTCATATGGCATTAAACGAAATAGAAGCCAACATGGAGCTTGAAAAAAAGCTGTGTCATGATGCCCCCTTTTATGTACTCGGTCCAATAGTGACGGACATAGCTCCTGGATACGATCACATTACAAGTGCCATAGGTGGTGCCATTGCGGCGGCTCACGGGGCGGATTTCCTGTGTTATGTAACCCCTGCTGAACACTTGAGGCTTCCCGACCTTCAAGATATGAAAGACGGAATCATAGCTGCAAAAATAGCTGCACATGCCGCAGATATTGCAAATGGAATCAAAGGTGCAAGAGACTGGGACAATGAAATGGCTCAAGCCAGGAGAAAGCTTGATTGGGACAAGATATTTGCTGTTTCAATAGATCCTGAAAAAGCCAAAAAATATAGGGAAAGTTCAATGCCAGAAGATAAAAAAACCTGCACCATGTGCGGTAAAATGTGTGCCGTAAGAAATATGAACAAAGTCATGGAAGGTAAAAACATAAATATACTTCGGGATGACGACTAAAAACTGCTTTTGGAAAGAAGGTGGAAAAATGTTTGTAAACGGAGAAAAGATGGATCTTGCTTCAGGTATGACTGTATCTCAATTACTTGATAAATTAAACATAAATGCGGAAACAGTAGCAGTTGAAGTGGATTTGGAACTGGTAGACAAAGAGCAGTATAAATCCAAAAAGCTCTCAAGCAGCTCCAAGGTGGAAATTATACGCTATGTTGGAGGTGGTTAAATATTTTATATGTTACATTGTCATACAAACAGATCAAATAAAAGGAGATTTTAATTTATGGATGAACTTACAATAGCAAATAAAAAGATAAAAAGCAGATTTTTTATTGGAACTGGTAAATTTACTTCAAACAAAATAGTGCCTGACATCATAAAAAGCTCCAGTGCACAGATTATAACTGTAGCGCTGAGACGTGTAGATATCCATGCTACGGACCCGGATGACAATATATTGAATTTCATAGATAAAAGCTGCATACTCGTGGCAAATACATCCGGTGCAAGAAATGCAGAGGAAGCCATAAGGCTGGCACATTTGGCCAAAGCAATCGGCTGCGGCAACTGGGTTAAAATAGAAGTTATTCCGGACAGCAAATATCTTCTTCCCGACAATTATGAAACTTTAAAGGCTACTGAAGCTCTTGTAAAAGAAGGATTCGTTGTGCTTCCCTACATAAGCCCAGATTTAATGGATGCAAGGAGATTGGTAGATGCCGGCGCTGCTGCAGTGATGCCGCTTGGTGCTCCCATAGGCACAAACAGAGGACTTAAAACCAAAGAACTCTTGAAAATTATAATTGATGAAATAGATATTCCCATTGTAATAGATGCAGGTATAGGCAAACCTTCCCACGCTGCAGAAGCCATGGAAATGGGTGCAGATGCGGTACTTGCAAATACGGCCCTTGCAACAGCAGGAGATCCAGTACTTATGGCTGATGCATTCAAACTTGCAATACAGGCAGGGAGAAAAGCTTTTCTTTCAAGACCCGGTGCCGAAAAAGAAACCGCCAGTGCCTCATCCCCACTTACAGGGTTTTTAAGATAAAATAGGAGATGTTTAAAATGACTTTTTATGATGTAGTACAAAAATTCAAAGACTTTGATTACCAGGACTTCTTTGAAAAAGTGACAGATAGGCAGATTGAAAAAATAATTGACAAAGAAAAACTGGATAAATGGGACTTTCTGGCCCTTCTCTCCCCTACTGCCGAAAAGCATATGGAAGAAATGGCACAGAAATCCCACAGGCTTTCACTTAAATACTTTGGGAAAAATGTGGTCATGTACACTCCGATGTACGTTGCCAACTACTGTTCAAACAAATGTGCTTATTGTGGATATAATTGTACAAATAAAATAAACAGAAAAGTGCTTACTCTCGATGAAGTTGACACAGAATCAAAAGCTGTACACGATATGGGATTCAGACATGTAATAATTTTAACGGGGGAATCCAGAAAATATTCGCCTGTCTCCTATATAAGAGATTGTGTAAAAATAATGAACAAGTATTTCAGTTCGATATGTCTCGAAATATATTCACTCAAAGAGGAAGAATACGAAGAACTTGTCAAAGCTGGTGCAGACAGTCTGACCATGTACCAGGAGACTTACAACCAGGAGGTATATTCAAAGGTTCATCTTGGAGGTCCAAAGAAAAACTACAGATATAGGCTTGAAACTCCAGAAAGAGCCTGTGAAGCAGGTATATATTCAGTAGGACTGGGTCCGCTGTACGGCCTCTATGACTGGAGACAGGAAGCTTTCTTTGGCGGACTGCACGGTGCATATATCCAGAAAAAATTCCCCGGAGTTGATGTAAACTTTTCGGTTCCGAGAATAAGACCCCATGCCGGCTCCTTCAACGATCTGCATGAAATAAACGATAAAAATATGGTTCAGATACTTCTTGCACTCAAACTATTTATTCCAAGATCAGGTACCAACATAACTACAAGGGAATCCAGAGAGACAAGAGACAATCTCATACCTCTCGGGGTAACAAAAATGTCTGCGGGCGTGACTACGGAAGTTGGAGGCCACACGCTAAAGAATCCAGGTGAAATGCAATTCGACAACTCCGATAAAAGAAGTCTGGAAGAAGTAAAACAGGCCATAATCAAAAAGGGATATTTCCCTGTAATGAAGGATTGGGAGCCTTTGGCACTGTGAAACAAAATTTATTTTTAGTGACAAATAGAAAGCTCGTAAAAAATAAAAACATGCTGGATATAATAAGAGAATCCGTACTTGCAGGCGCAGATGCCGTAATCCTGAGGGAAAAAGATTTGAATTCCGATAAAATAATCCCAATTGCTGAAAATATTAAAAAGATAACAGAACCCCAAAATGTACCTCTTATAATAAACAGCAATATGGAAGCTGCCTTGAAGATAAATGCCGAAGGATTTCATACAAGCTATTTAAATTATATGAACGGACATTTCAAGTTTAACGGTATTTTGGGAGTATCTGTCCACAGCACTTTGGAGGCAGTAAAAGCACAGGAAAAAGGTGCAGACTACCTCCTTGCAGGGCATATTTTCAAAACAGATTGTAAAAAAGGGTTAAAACCCAGAGGAATTGCATTTTTAAAGGATATACTGGATGAAGTTTCAATTCCGGTTATAGCAATAGGCGGTATAAATGAAACAAATATAGACGAAGTCCTAAAAACTGGTGTTTGTGGTGCTGCCGTAATGTCCTTTGTAATGTGTTCGAACAATCCCTATCTTACAACCTGTAATTTAAAAAAGCATTTTGGAAAAATCAATAATTGAATTTTCCTCATTTATTATAGAAAAGGCTTGGTAATGTTGAATTGCCGGGCCTTTTCTATATACAATGTTTTTTATCTATTTTGGTAGGTTTAAGTTTACATTTTATTTTAATTTACATAATATTTATAATGTTTACTGATCTAAATAAATTATAGAAGTTCTACACTGTTCACCTCTTATGTAGAACTTTTTCACAAATATTTATAAAAAGTGTTAAAATAATGTTGAAAATATATAATTTAGAAATATTTTTATAAGTATTTATTATTATTTGGGAGGATTATATATGAAATTATCGTGGAAGGGAAAATTTAAATCTGAAAACTTATTGAAAAGTGACATACCAAAAAATGCAGCTTATTTTTATGATATAAAGTTTATATGGGAATCCTACATTGCTATCGTTCCAATTCTTTTATTGGGAGTATTTCTTCTATTTATAAAATCCAAATTTATTACACACGGACTTATATTTACGTATTTGGGAAGGACTTTGGGAATTATATTAGGATTCTCTTCCATAATAATTCACGAATTTCTTCATGCCATTGCCTATCCGTCAGAAGCTGAAGTGGAAATGTTTTATTCCTATGCCGGGCTGGGTGTAATGTCAACTTACCCAGTTCCAAAATGGAGGTATATATTTATAGGTTTCTTTCCATCATTTGTACTGGGAGTTATACCATTCATCCTTTGGTTATTCATCCCTTTAACTCACCCTACATTAAATACCATAGTATTTATATTTGCATGGTGCAGCCTGGGTATGTCAACTGCTGACTACGATACTATATTTCACGCACTGAAGGAAGTGCCGGAAGGGGCAGTCATACAAGGTGACGGGACGGATGCTTACTGGTATATTCCAAATTAATTATTTTCGATACTTTCTGTTTCTGAATATTAAATAAATTTGCTCATTTAGTATTTCCATTTTATAGCATAATCCTGATGATATGTTTAAATTCTTCTTGGTGTATCACATATATTTTGAGAATAAAGCATAAAAATTTTATCTTCTTAAACTAGAAATGTAAATATTATAAATAATATGGAAGAGATTATTATGGATATGATACTATACGGTAAGATTGTCTTGACATGCTTCATTAAGGGAACTTCAGCTATTGTAGATGATAGTATTGCAGTTTCACCAAGAGGTGAAGCATTGTCACCTAGAGAACCGCTAGTAAGTACGGCTCCGATAACTAATGGCAAACTGGAATTGGTGGTCATTGCAAGAAGTATAGCTATCGGCATTAATAATGCCCATGTTCCCCAGGCAGAACCCATAAAATAGGATGCTGCACACCCTATTAAAAATATCATAACTGGTATTAGTACAATTGGTATTTGCGGTCCAATTGTATTGATAATAAATTTTGTGAATCCTAAATCTTTTATTATACTTGATAATCCCCAACTTAAAATCAAAACTATTATAGGAGGCATCATTTCATTTCCACCTATTAAAAAGTGACTTTCTATTTCATCCATGGGAATTTTTTGAATTAGATAAAATATCGTTGTAACAACAAGTGAGACTGCACCTGATATTAAAATAGATTTCTCAAATTCTGCATTCATTACAGCCCCTAAAAATCCCTGTCCTTTGCCTTTTCCAGTATACCAAAAGAAAAAAAATGTAGTTAAAATAAGTATTATTAATGGAAAAATTAAATTAAGTGGCCTTGGTGGAGCTTTTTCTTCAAATTCACACTGTTCATGTGCTTCATGATCGTGTACATTTTTTTGACTAGTTTCTTTTGAATCATTAATTCTATCAACCATTTTATCAAATTTCATGTTAAAAAATATTATACCTATGCTTATGAGTATCATAATAATAGCATAGAAATTATATGGTATGCTCCTAATATATAAATTATAAGCTGATTGATTAACTCCTACTTTACTCAAGGATGAATTAATGACCCCTACTATATAGCCTACGTAGGTAGTTCCAAATGGAATTAAAATAATTAATAGGCAGGAGGTTATATTCACTATTACAGCTAATTTATCCCTGCTGCCTTTCGTTTTCTCTATCAGTACCTTGCCGATAGTTCCTGAAGAAATGGCATGAAAACAACAATCAATAAAAGTGAAAATAGATACCAGCCATACACTTCCCAAAGCTCCTTTTTCAGTTTTTACATATTTGCTTGCAATCTCTGAAAATCCTTTTATTCCGCCGGATAATTTCATAATTTCTCCAAAAGCTCCAAATATGAATAAAAACATTATTATATATATGCTCTCTTCACCTGCTGCCGATTTAACAAGATGTTCAACAGCTATAATGCACCCATTAATTATATTTCCATTTGCTAAAAATATACCCCCGGCTAAAATACCCACAACAAGTGCAGATATAATTTCTTTTGTAATCATCGCTAATATAATAACTACAATTGGTATAAATAAAGAAATTAATCCTTGACTCATATTTTCTCCTTTTCTTTAATATTATTATTATACTTATTATTTTCATGCAACACTCTTATTACTTTTAACTACACAGTGAAACATTATACTAATATATTTAAATTAGGGAGAAAAAATGCGCTTGTCTTCCTGGATTCAGTCTTCCTGTAAAAAGAACAAATAGCAAATAACTAAAACCTTCCAAAACAATACCTGAAGCTAGCATATAAATATTTTTTTGAACACTTATGCATATTCCTATGGTTATTTACGTTTCATGTTTTTAATAATTAACTTTGTCCCATCATCAACCCTGTAAGATTCCGCTATTTTCTGAAGTGATTTATTATATGTAAAATCATCTAAAGAATTATTCTTTAAATATAGCATTGTGCTTTGGGGAAATTTTATATAACAAATTGACACAGCCCAGGCAACTGCCATTTTTACATAATAGTCATCTTTCTTTACCTTATCCAAAATATCAAGCACAGGATTTATATAAACTTCATCTATATAGAAATCCAGCAGAACCACTACTCCAAAACGAATATAAAATTCTTTATCTGATTTCAAATAGGGCTGTATAAAATTCCAAACTCTTTCTTTATTTAACTTTATGAATTTAAGTCCATTACAAAAGCTGTCACAAATACCCCAGCCGTCAATCTTAGGAATAAACTCACCAATAAGCCGAAGTCTTTCCTCTACATCTACCTTTACACACCCTATCACTATCCCCTGAAGCATTATTTCCTCATAGTAGTCACTTTCAGCTGTTTTGAGATATTCTCTCCAATCTCCTTTTGCTATTTCCTTTGCAAGTTTTCTCAAGAGAGGCATTCTAACTCCAATTATACTGGAATCAGTGGGAGATATCTTAGTATTGAATTCCTTGTATTTTTCATCTGACAGTTCAAAAATTTTTTCCCGTATTTTTTGATTCAATTTCATTCTCCTTACCTTACAAAATACTACCCAAAAAAGTCATTATATTTAATATCTATACCACTAGCTGAATCAATTTTTATACCAAAATGGCCACTTGCTTTTTTTCCAGCAATTCTAATTATATATTTTCCCTGTTTGGAAGTTGTGAAATTTAAAGATGTTTTGTTATTATAGCTAGTTTTACTAATAATATTATAATTCGGGTCTAATATCACAACAATAAATTTACCATTATTAATTTTTGTATCATCGGTTATAGTTATCTTATTGTTTTTCGGAGAAGTAAATTCCATCAATGACCATCTTCCATCAAATTTGCCAAAATCAAAACTTTTTCCAGAATCAGCTTCCATATCATTTGTATGGCTGAAGAAACTTCTATCACCATCTGATGTACTCGTTAAATAACTATTAGAAAATTCACCATAAGAAATACCTTTATTTAAAAATATACCTACTACCGCAATCATTACAACTATCACCAGCAAAGAAATTATCAACTTGTCTCTTTTTCTCATATTCTTACCTCTTTCTTAATAATTAAATATCAAAATATACCATATAACCCAGCATATTCTTATATTCATAACCAATTATACTGCATTTACTGATCAATCGTCCATTATACTTTAGATATTATCTTTATTTTGTTATCCTATGTGTGGTATAATAAATGCTTCAATTAGTGCAGCCAAAATAAGCAAAGGAAATGCAAACAATTCAATTATGGTATGAGGTAAAATGCCTAAAAAAATCTCAGGAATTGTTATTTTGCCCTGCAAATCCGGTGTCAACGGTAAGTAAAAAATGAAACCTGTAACAGCTGCGGTTAATGCAATAGGCAAGTAGTAAATAAATGGAATAGGTACAAGAGATAAAATAAACATTTGCAGTGGAACTTTGACTCCATTATTGATTACATATTGAAGAAATTTTTCTAATTGTGTTTTACTGGTTCCTATGCCTTTATTGTCCGCCCAGTTAATAAACTTAAAGATATCCGGCTGGATAAGTGAGGATACGACAAAAGCAATTATAATGATTCCTAATGTGACAATTGAAAATCTGATTATTAATTTTCCAGACTCTTTTAGCATAAAATAAGCCTCCCATTTTTTATGATTTTTTTATTTTTAATTCTCGCATGAGGCTTAAATTACCTCTATAGTCAATTTTACTCTCTTTTATCAGTTCTGTTATTCTCCAGAAAATAAAGATATCAGATACATAATTTTTAGCTTTACCTATGACTTCCCCTACTGTTCTCGCACTACATATAAAATTTCTATATGTATAACGAAGGATCATGTCGTCAAAATAATCCACTTGAACACTTTTAACTTCATTGCCTTCACAAATACGCAGAATTAAGTTTTCTCTCTTCAGTTTCTCCCACAGTGCCATTAAACTGGAGCACTTGCTAAAGCCCATTAAATCCTTTACTCCTGTAAATTCACTCAACCTTTCAGGAATAACTTCTCCCACTGCTCTTGGTGTAAATTCATTTCTTTTTCCGATATTATAAGTAATATCTGATACATTTATGGTATACAAATTATGAATTCTGTCTTTAATCGTAGATAGAATATACAACATTCTACAAATTTCCTTTACATTGTTGCTATACCATATATAAATATCTTCATCTTTAATTTTCGTCAGATCCTCAGCAAGTTTTTTATAATGCTCCTGGATCTCCCCAAAAATTATGCTATTTTCTTCAATATATATTTTTTTATGTCAATTAATTCTTTCTTTTAATTCAATGAGTTCATCTATAGGACCATTGGATAGATCGTCAAAAAATCCTATTACTTTTTTACCCTCCAGCAGCCCTGTTCTAACTGCATATCTCATACCCGCCCAGGCACTGTCAGAACAGCATATATGTATTACCCCTTTTGCCACTTAATAAACCTCCTCTAGTGTCAATTACAACAAATTAATTTTATTTCACCATTTAAATCAACTTTGCTATAATTACTATTAGATTTGAAGCAGATACTAATATAAATTGTGCTAATATGCTACCTACAATCAATCCAGCAACAATAAAGATTATACAGCGATTAAATTCTAATTCTGTGCACTCCCCTTTTATCACATCATCAGTCATCATAGATAAATAAGGATCAATAAATATAACCATAAATATTGTTGAAACACTGTTAACTACAGATGCCAGCGTGCTACAAGTAGTTCTCAAATTTGGACTCAGGCACCCAGCATACAGTGATGATAAAACACTTACGCTGGATATAGAAAATGCAATAACATTTAATAAAATCACCTTTTTCGGGGTCTTCCTAAAGTTTCTCAATTCAGATAAATTTTCTCTTTTAGGAATTGAAATGCTATTTCTAAATTGCTCAATTCCCGATTTGGAAAATGCATGAATCATCAACTTAGGTAAGGATCTATAAGCACTAAATGATGTAACTAATTTGTCAAACACTTTTATAAAAGTTGGCATTAAAACTGCTCCAGCTATGGTAGCTAAAGTAATAGAAAAAATTATCCATCTGAAAATATAAAGCAAGTTACCAGAATTGCCGGTGTTTATACCATTTTCAATAGTTTTTGCTAATAATGGAGCTTGAATAGTATTGGCCGTTCTTTGTATGAGCACAAAAACATTGAATACAGCAAAAGATACTGCAATTCTGCCGGTTCTTATTCCCACAATTCTAGTAGAATATGCCAGCGTTCCTATTAAATAGATAATAAAGGTTAGCATAAAAAACTAAATATATCTGAATTGTCATTTTTCTTACCACCTTACAACTTTATTGGTTTATGTTTAGTACATTTCGTATATACTATATTGCTTCTAAAACAATTGATAAATAAATTATAAATAGCATAAGGAACATAATTCTCAGTATAATTTTATCTTAGTGTAAAATTACTGTAAGGAAAGTCTCTTATGGATAATATTATACAGGATTTTTGTGAAA